>NZ_ADFQ01000020.1:0-1186 GCF_000177355.1 Prevotella amnii CRIS 21A-A | reverse complement strand
AAGACTACACATTATATATATAGATAACAGAGCAAGAACACCATACTGCTTAAAACATAAACCAAACGAAACCTAAAAAAGAGAGAAGCATACAAAAATGTTTATTTTTTTTATTTCAAAAACAATCACACAACATTCTACGCTGCTTTCTTAAAGCATTTACACTTAGGCACTTACAGCACGCAAAGAAAAACGTCAACTTTTACCCTCTAAAATATCAATTTTTACTCTATAGAACATCAACTTTTACTCAGGAATAGATAATGTTTTACACCAAAAAAGATGATGTATAGAAATTTGTAAAAACATTTCAGACAAAAAGAAAACAAGAAAAATACTAAAAATTCCCCTTTTTGCTATATTTTATCTCATAAGACAATTTAGACATTTTAAATCATATTTTGAGACCTCTGCAAAGGATATGCAAAAAGTGCCACCTAAACCAAGTCTTTTCGATTAAGGGGCTTACTATTGAGAAAATAACTTCCGAAGTCCTATTTTAAGGGAGGGGTTTTATGTCTTTTGAGTTTCACCGGACAGCAATAATATTGAATAAAATCAAGCTGTCATAACTTGGACGACCTGTTGATTTATAACCTTTGGTATAAGCGATTTCTATGATACCACGAATAGGTATCCAATCGATTAATTTATCTATTTGGGAAAAGAAAGTCTGCTTGACCTCACGCTGACCGAGAACGACATCGGCAAAACTGGGAGAAGAAAGAGTTTGTTTCATACCATAAAGGTACAAAAATATGATGAAATGAGCAAATCTTAGGATAAGAGTTTTGCAGAGGTCTCATACCAGTTCTTTTATCAAATAGCGTTTTTATAATTTATCACCTTAAAGTTTTATTTTTTGTTCAACAACATTGCCTTCAAATGTTACCATTGTGCAAGTCAACTGTTAAAAACCTAAACTATTAACGAAAAATAACGTTATTTTTTTTTGATTTTTATTTTTGGCGTTACGCCTAATAATGATGACTTTTGCAAACTATTATTTTTTTATTGCTGTATACAGCCAGTACACTTATAGAATTTCTATAATTTGCTTAATTATAAACGTTACAATTTAAATGTTATTTGTATGAAAAAAAAATATCAAAAACCAACAATCACTGTGTTTAGGATTGAGAACACTCCCTTATTAATAAAGATGTCTCCAGGCGCTGCAACTCTT
>NZ_ADFQ01000021.1:0-1846 GCF_000177355.1 Prevotella amnii CRIS 21A-A | reverse complement strand
GGTAAGCCAGCGTATTGTTCGCTATAACCCATTTGAACATGCGGAATACGAAAAAGTAGAAAAGGCTATCCGCTTTCTTAGTAAGAGTGATGTGAAAAAACTGATGGCTATGAAGATATGTGATAGTGATGCCGAGCTTGCCAGACAGATGTTCGTGTATTCTTGTTTTACAGGTTTATGCCATTGCGGATATGGAAGGCTTGAAGTTTGGGCATATTAAGAGCGCAGCGGACGGACAAATGTATATAAGAAAGGAACGTCAGAAGACTAAGGTGGAGTTCATTGTGCCGTTACATCCCTATTGCCAAGACGATTATCGAGCAACAAAGAAAGCTACAAGCAGTGAAAGAAGAAGGCTGTAACACGGATGTGGATAATCGTCTTATCTTTCAACCTTGTTGTAGCAGAAATGTGTTAGCAGCGAAGCTAAGCATCGTAGGCAAGGCTTGTAGTATCAAGCAACGCTTGTCCTATCACATGGGAAGACATACCTTCGGCACGATGTGCCTAAGCGCAGGTGTTCCTATCGAGAGCATAGCCAAGATGATGGGACACGCATCAATTGCAAGTACGCAGATTTATGCACAGGTGACGGACTGCAAGATTTCGGAAGATATGGACAGGCTCATTGCCAAGCATAAGTGTACTAATGAGATAATGGAAAAGGAAGCATATAAAACAGTGGTGTAAGGTCAGAGGGGAAAATGAACTTTCGGGCATCACAAAATGATAACAGATAATCAATGAAAGAGGTGTGAATATGAAAGCAAAACATAATGAAAAGGACGACCAGAGAAAGGCAGAGTGTAATCAGTCCGATGACAATATAAGAAAAGCTATCGAACGTAGCTTTTTTGAGTGGAGCGATGGTATGCGTGTTATTCGTCAAGGCAAGGGAGAGGTTGTTATGACGGAGGGCGAACTGGCGAAGTTTTTCGGAGTTAGTTGGCAGAAAATTAATCATAAGGTCAGGCTTATAAAACAGACTATGTGTTTGAAGCCTTATGAGATAGAAACAGCTAATGCCATCAGTAGCGTAAGTAAGCAGGGGGATAGCGTGGAGAGTTATGCACCACTTTGCCCCTTACCCATTATCATCGCCCTTTCATTTCATCTTGACAGCGTAGAGGCAGGTATGTTTAGGAAATATCTCTGTCAAACGCTGCGATCCCCTGCGCCAACATTCATTCCTATTATTGTTGATACAAGTGGCGTACAGGGTTGCTGAGTGGCAGTTATATATACTACTGATTATATCCTTTTTTCTTTCACAGTTATATCTTACTACATAACTACATTAAAGGTAAAACGGTGAAAGAGAAAGGATTAACGAGTAGTTACAATATAGGATATACAGAAACTACAATATGACTACTTTTCTAAAGGTATGCTGCGTTTTGGCATATCCAGTATATAACTTTGCAACCAAATAAATTAAAGATTTATAAACTTATGCCAAATTTGATATATTGCTGGGAGGAATTCTATCGCATATCTCCTAAGAATAGTAAGATGATAGAATGTTCAGCTACGGGAACACATCCGTGGAAAGTTTGCTATAACAGAAGAGTAGTAGGCGACTTCTATAGGTTGGAAGGTGGACAAGAAGTTCTCTTTGCATGGACAAGCAAAGGATTTTGTTTTTCTGAATACGGAGGAGATAATTGGCAAATGGTATACCCAGATACCTCTTTTCGCATAACTCAGGAATTACAGAAACTTTTTAAAATAGAAAGAAATAATATGAGTAACAAAGAATTATTAAACAATGAAGAACTAATAGAAAAGATAACTAAAGAAGCATTGCCTGAGGTGTTTTCCTCTATTCCTTGGAATATATCTCTGC
>NZ_ADFQ01000022.1:0-2823 GCF_000177355.1 Prevotella amnii CRIS 21A-A | reverse complement strand
AGATAATTATCATAAAGAGCATAAAAAAAGCTCTGACTACATTTCTGTAATCAGAGCTTTTATTTATTATAAAAGAAGGCGGTCTCCTACTCTCCCACATTGCATTGCAGTACCATCGGCGCAAACGGGCTTAACTTCTCTGTTCGGAATGGTAAGAGGTGGAACCCCGTCGCAATAACCACCTAAATAAGGTAGACATATTGACTAAAATAAAATGTAAAGAACATATATTTTATAAACATAGAAAAACACACAGCTCAAAGAATGAACCTATATGCTTATATAGAATATTATCTAAAAAAGCATCGAAGAAAGTTTCGGGCAATTAGTAGTGCTTGGCTTTGACGTCACCGTCTGTACACCTACACCCTATCAACGTCATCGTCTTTGACGACCCTTATGAGGAGTTCTCATCTCGCGGAAGGCTTCGCACTTAGATGCTTTCAGCGCTTATCCATACCAGACTCAGATACCCAGCAGTGCACCTGGCGGCACAACTGGTAAACCGGAGGTCTGTCCAACACGGTCCTCTCGTACTAGTGTCAGAACCACTCAAAACTCCAACGCCCACGATAGATAGAGACCGAACTGTCTCACGACGTTCTGAACCCAGCTCGCGTGCCACTTTAATGGGCGAACAGCCCAACCCTTGGGACCTTCTCCAGCCCCAGGATGTGACGAGCCGACATCGAGGTGCCAAACCACCCCGTCGATATGAGCTCTTGGGGGGGATCAGCCTGTTATCCCCGGAGTACCTTTTATCCTTTGAGCGACGGAGTTTCCATACACATCCGCCGGATCACTATGCCCTAGTTTCCTACCTGCTCGGCATGTCTGCCTCCCAGTCAAGCACCCTTATGCCATTACACTCTTTGAGGTCGGTTACCAATCGACCTGAGGGTACCTTTGGAAGCCTCCGTTACGCTTTTGGAGGCGACCACCCCAGTCAAACTACCCACCAAACAATGTCCGCGCTATGCGCGTTAGACCTCAGACAGCCAAAGGGCCGTATTTCAACGGTGGCTCCACTTCTGCTGGCGCAAAAACTTCTAAGCCTCCGGCCTATCCTACACATCGGATGACCAAGGTCAATGTTAAGCTATAGTAAAGGTTCACGGGGTCTTTTCGTCCCATCGCGGGTAATCGGCATCTTCACCGATACTACAATTTCACTGAGATCATGGTTGAGACAGCGTCCGGATCATTACACCATTCGTGCAGGTCGGAACTTACCCGACAAGGAATTTCGCTACCTTAGGACCGTTATAGTTACGGCCGCCGTTTACTGGGGCTTCAATTCAAACCTTCGAATTGCTTCTAAGCTCTCCTCTTAACCTTCCAGCACCGGGCAGGTGTCAGGCTGTATACATCATCTTTCGAGTTAGCACAGCCCTGTGTTTTTGTTAAACAGTTGCCTGGACCTATTCTCTGCGCCTCGTATATTTAAACACGAGGACCCTTTATCCCGAAGTTACAGGGTCAATTTGCCTAGTTCCTTAACCATGAATCTCTCAACGCCTTAGTATGTTCTACCCGACCACGTGTGTCCGTTTGCGGTACGAGTTGCTTAAAAATTTATGTTAGCGGATTTTCTTGGAAGTCTGATTACCTGTACTATCAATTTCCTCCGAAGAGAATATTGTACTTTACGCTTTCTGCTCGAAATGTGGATTTGCCTGCATTTCTCATTACATACGGCGGTAAACGTTCCTTTCCGTCTGAACGCGACAGTGTCACTACTCCGTCTCCACGTCACTCTTTAAGCAAGTTGCGGAATATTAACCGCATCTGCCATCGCCTGCTCCATTAGGATGAGACTTAGGACTCGACTAACCCCGGGCTGATTGGCATCGCCCGGGAAACCTCGGTCTTTCGGCGAAAGGGAATCTAACCCTTTTTATCGTTACTTATACCTACATTTGCTTTTCCATAAGCTCCAACAGGTCTCACAACCTATATTCTAAGCCGATGGAATGCTCCCCTACCGATACTTTTTTTATATGCTATCCCGCACCTTCGGTATCTGACTTTATACCCGATTATTATCCATGCACGGACCCTCGACTAGTGAGCTGTTACGCACTCTTTGAATGAATGGCTGCTTCCAAGCCAACATCCTAGCTGTCACGGGGACCACACTTCGTTAGACTAACTTAGACAGAATTTCGGGACCTTAGATGACGGTCTGGATTCTTCTCCTCTCGGGAACGGACCTTAGCACCCGCCCCCTTACTGCACTACTGCAAAACATAAGCATTCGGAGTTCGTCAGGTCGCAATAGGCGGTGAAGCCCTCTTGACCTATCGGTCGCTCTACCTCTTATGTTATCATAGCACGCGGCACCTAAATGCCTTTCGGGGAGTACGAGCTATCTCCAAGTTTGATTGGCCTTTCACTCCTACACTCACCTCATCCAGAAGCTTTTCAACGCTTATTGGTGCGGTCCTCCATTCGGTGTTACCCGAACTTCAACCTGGGCAAGTGTAGATCACTTGGTTTCGCGTCTACCCCATCTGACTAATACGCCCGTTTCAGGCTCGCTTTCACTTTGGATACATGACTCTTGACACTTATCCTTGCCAGACATGGTAACTCGTAGGTTCATTATGCAAAAGGCACGCCGTCACATAATATATATGCTCCGACCGCTTGTAGGCGTATGGTTTCAGGAACTCTTTCACTCTCCTCAGCGGAGTGCTTTTCACCTTTCCTTCACAGTACTTCTTCACTATCGGTCTCATGGGAGTATTTAGCCTTACCGGATGGTCCCGGCTGATTCATGCAAAATTACACGTGTTCCGCACTACTCAGGATTACACTTGG
>NZ_ADFQ01000023.1:0-2709 GCF_000177355.1 Prevotella amnii CRIS 21A-A | reverse complement strand
TATTAAATTGTATTAATAATTTCATCTTCAGCTTTCTCTTCAGCTTCTTGTGCCCGTTTACGTTCGTTGATAAGCTGAAAATCCTTTTTTTGAAGAACGAAGTCGACACCTAAGTATTTCTCTTTTACTACTTTATTTGCCGATAGCTCTTCTGGAGTACCTTTAAACAAGATACGTCCTTCAAACAAAAGGTAAGCGCGATCAGTGATATTAAGTGTTTCGTGCACATTATGGTCGGTAATGAGAATACCTATATTGCGAAATTTTAATTGCCAAACAATATGCTGAATATCTTCTACTGCGATTGGGTCTACACCAGCAAAAGGCTCATCTAACATAATAAACTTAGGGTCAATAGCTAAGCATCGTGCTATTTCGCAGCGACGGCGTTCTCCTCCTGAAAGCCGATCGCCAAGATTCTTACGTACTTTCTCCAAACGAAATTCGCGAATAAGGCTCTCCATCTTTTCTATACGTTGTTCACGAGAAAGCTTAGTCATCTCTAATACGCTCATTATATTATCTTCTACACTCATTTTACGAAAGACACTAGCCTCTTGTGGTAAATATCCTATGCCAGCCTTAGCACGTTTATAAACAGGGTATTTGGTTATTTCTTTATCATCAATATACACATGACCTTCATTAGGAACTACCAATCCTGTCGTCATATAGAACGAAGTGGTTTTTCCAGCTCCATTAGGTCCTAATAATCCTACAATCTCTCCCTGTCGCACATTTATACTAACACCATTAGCTACTGTGCGTTTACCATATCGTTTTACAAGATTTTCGGTATGTAAAATGCTACTTTTTTTTTCTTGACTAACTACAGTTTTTTCAATTTCATTCATTTCTGAGTCATACTTTATTTTGCAAATATAAGAAATTAAATTTGTTATTATCTACATTTAAAGACTTTTTCTATAACTTCAACTCTCTATTATGCCTATATATAGTATATTTTAGTTACTTTTGCAATTGAATAAAATAAAACTGTAATAAATGTTGATAAAGGATCGTCTCTTCAGTTTTGGTGAGTATCTTATGCTTATGAAGCGTACATTTAGTAGGCCAGAGCGTATGCGAATGTTTTTTAAATCGTATGTGAGAGAAATGTCGCAATTAGGAGTTAATTCCATTGGTATTGTTTTATTAATTTCCTTTTTTATAGGAGCTGTCATTTGCATTCAGATACGTTTAAATGTGCAAAGCCCATGGATGCCACATTGGGTGTCTGGATATGTAACACGAGAAATTATGCTATTGGAATTTTCTTCCAGTATAATGTGCTTGATACTTTCAGGGAAAGTGGGGTCTAACATAGCCTCAGAGCTTGGTTCGATGCGTGTTACACAGCAAATAGATGCTCTTGAAATTATGGGAATAAACTCTGCAAGTTACTTAATTCTTCCGAAAATATTAGGCTTAATGACCCTTATGCCTTTCTTAGTTATTTTTTCTGCTGCTATTGGCATGGTAGGTGCATATTCTACAGCTTATATCGGACATGTTATATCGCCTGCCGACCTTACAGAAGGAGTGCAACATCATTTTAATCAATGGTTTATGTGGATGAGTATTTTAAAAGGATTCTTTTTTGCCTTTATAATCTCAAGTGTATCTTCCTATATGGGGTATTCAGTAAAAGGAGGCTCTCAAGAGGTGGGTAAAGCATCTACTGATGCAGTAGTAAAGTCGAGTGTACTAATACTTTTTAGCGATGTGTTCCTTACACAACTATTAAGCTAAAGTAGATAAAACCGGAAAAGCTGAACAGCTAAAAAAACACTATAATGATAGAAGTAAAAAACTTATATAAATCATTCGGAGAAAAAGAAGTATTAACAAACATAGACACTGTCTTTGAAGATGGTAAAATAAACCTTATCATAGGTCAGAGTGGAGCAGGAAAAACTGTGTTAATGCGTTGTGTAACAGGGCTTATGAGTCCAACTAAAGGAGAAGTGTTATATGATGGACGTAATTTTATAAATCTAAAAAAGAAGCAACAGGTACTTATGCGTCGTGAAATGGGCATGATTTTTCAGAGTGCTGCATTATTCGACTCGCAAACAGTAGAAGAAAATGTGCGTTTTCCTTTAGATATGTTTTCCTCAATGAGTTTTGAAGAACGTCAAGAACGAGTTAGAGAATGTCTTGATCGGGTGCATCTTGCAGGAACAGAACAAAAATATCCAGGAGAATTGTCTGGTGGAATGCAGAAGCGTGTAGCAATTGCTCGTGCTATAGTGATGAGTCCTAAATATTTATTTTGTGATGAGCCAAATTCTGGGCTCGATCCAAAAACGTCCCTTGTTATAGATAAGTTGCTTACTGATATTACCCATGACCTTAACATAACAACTATTATTAATACACATGATATGAATTCGGTGATGGGTATAGGTGAGAATATTGTATTTATTGCTTCAGGAAAAGTGGAATGGCAAGGAAATAAAGATGATATTATAACTGCTAAAAACGAAAAACTTAATGACCTAATATTTGCTTCAGACTTATTTAAAAAGATTAAGCAAGTAGAAATTGAGGAAAGCAATAATATAACAAGATAAAAAGCTATCTTAATTGTAATTTTTGTGTAGGATAGAGATAAGTATAATATCCTCCACTTTTTTATTATATGTGAGGTATCTTATTGGGCTATTTAAAAAACAAAAAAAGAGGGATTTTCATATATTTTTTTTT
>NZ_ADFQ01000024.1:0-32929 GCF_000177355.1 Prevotella amnii CRIS 21A-A | reverse complement strand
CATAAGTAACTTTGCAACAAGAAATAACACTTTGCATCTATATAAAAACAATGCCGAATCAGAAATCCTTAAAAATGGAAGACATGAGCGAAGCTTTTGTTAGAGCTTTATGTGCGGTTCATGGATATTCTATCGTAAAATGCGAACATGATAACGATGGAGTTGATATTGGTATACGATGTAAAGGGAAGCCTTGTGATGAAAGTGATATTTTGTCGCCAGAGATAGAAGTTCAATTGAAATCGTCTTATTCAAGAATAACACAACAACAAGATGGCTCTATTAACTATTCATTGGAAGTAAAAAACTACAAGTCGTTAATAGAAGAGAAGCGTATGATTCCACTAATTTTGGTGGTTTTCCATATGCCAACAGATGAAGGTGATTGGATAGAACAAACCTCTGACTGGCTAAAAATAAAAAAATGTGCTTATTGGATATCTTTGAAAGGACGAGAAGATACGGAAAATCAAGAATCCATAACGATTAACATACCAGCCGATCATCAATTAACGAAGGATTCGCTAAAATCAATTATGATTAAAATATCAAAACAGGAGGAGTTATGAATAATTTTAAGATTTTCATTGAAAAACTTTCTGCTGAGCGAATTTCCAAGTATCTACTGCTCAACGGATGGAAGCAACAAGGTCTTATTTATAATAATAAAGTCCTGCAATTTGTTACATCTGATGAAAAGGAGTCTTTATTGTTGCCAGTGGATAAAAGCTTTATGGATTATAACTTCGCCATGTATAGAGCTATTTCTATTATGGCTGAATATGAAAAGGTTTCAATAAAAAGTCTTTTTAACAAATTAATAAATCCTTCAAGTGATATATTAAAATGGAGAGTATCTGACGAAGATACGATGAATGGCGCAATACCATTTATCTCTATGGAGCATAATATAGAATTTATCAAAGATATGTTAAGTTCTACTTGTCTTGATATCTTGTCTCCTTCTCAATATCATACTAAATTATATACAAAAGAGGTTCAAAGCCAGATTACTAAATATAAATTTGGACAAACAGAAATAGGAAGTTATATATTAAATGTTCTATGCCCACTTGGGTACTATCAATATAAATTATTTGATCCTACAGTTGGCGAGCTTCCTTTATCACGAAAAATAAATTTACACTTAATTAGAAACATCAATACATTACAGAGATCAGCTCAGGAAAAGAGCCAAGAATCTCGTGATTGTATTTCAGAAGGGAAGATTAGTGTGAATTTCTTAAACTCTTTGACAAGTTTGTATGACGAGAATAAGAATGCCGAATTATCTATTGAAGCAGATTGGAATTTAAGCATTCCTGTGGCAGAGGAATTTTCTTCTTATGTTATTTTAGATCCAAAATTCAGTGAAGAAATTGCATTAATCGCAGAAGAATTTACACCTAAGACAGAACAGAATGTGGTAAAATCATTTTATGGAAAAATTGTCAATATCGGAGCTGAAGCAGAGATTGATAATCGAGTTATGGTTGACATAAAAGTAGCCACAATAGGTGAAAATTTGAAGACTATTACAATCAATGCTTCATTAAATTATTCTCAATATTTTTCTATTGTGGATACAGCATTCCAAACAGGTTCTGATGTTAAAGTAACAGGAATAACATCTTCTACTGCTAAGAGTGTAAAAATAAAAGATGCAACTATTGAGTTATTAACATAAGTTGCGACTTTCTTTTGCTTCTTTTCTTTGGTCGCCTGCTCGTTCAAAGACAAAGAAAAGAAGCCACGCAATTTTTTAAGGTTTCGTGGCTCATTGTGTTAGGGTTTTTCGGTTGTTTCAATTATCCGCTCTTCGGGGTGGGTATCGAAAGCCCAGTTGATTTGTTTATCGGGCAGT
Source organism: Prevotella amnii CRIS 21A-A (assembly GCF_000177355.1). Lineage (NCBI taxonomy): Bacteria > Pseudomonadati > Bacteroidota > Bacteroidia > Bacteroidales > Prevotellaceae > Prevotella > Prevotella amnii. Next base: position 31,065 of record NZ_ADFQ01000024.1, on the reverse strand, counting down.
GTGCTGTGTATTCCTCTGCCCATCACCATTCCACAATCTTCAAGGATTTTGCGCTCGGCTTCCTCTCGGTCTGTGGCTACAACCTCAAACACACCTTCAAAAACGTATTGGGTGCGTACTCTGTAAACTTTCCTTTCCATATTTTCAAAACTCAGCGATTAGTAATCTGTGTTCCATTGGTTCACCATTCGATAGCCAACGGTGGGTTAGCCAAAAATGATGTGCGCCGTAACCATAGACAAAAAACTTGTCAAGTTCCGTTTCTTGGGAGATTTGGAGGAGTGCGGTCTGCAACTTCTCCTTGTTCTCGGCTATGCTTATGGCATTGATAACTCTCACGATGATGATGGGTATTTCATCTGCCCAATTATGAATAATGCCTTCTACATGTACTTTCATATTGTTGTCGTTTATAGGTTGATGTTTTTATTTACTCTCTGCAAATAAGGGTGCAGTCCTCTACCTCGGTGGGTAGTCCAAAGGCTGGAACGTGGGTAAAATAAGGTTGCATATTCCCCTCTATGTCTGTGTGGGGCGATATAACCTCCGCTTTGGTGTCCTTACTCCATTGGTCTGCGAGTGCGATTTCTTCGTCTGTCAGTCCTGTACTATCTCCATTGATAAGGTAGCCTAAACTCCACGTTGGAATTTTCTCTATTGTCTTGTATGTCGCCATAATCGTTGTTATTATAGGATTGTTATGCGGTTGCTCTCTGTGCTATCATTCTCATATTCTTCTGCATCAAGGCGAGTATCTGTTCGTGATACTCGGTGTTCTTATTGCACACTCCACGACTTTGTACCACTTTCATCGTTTCCAATGATACCTCAATGGTTTCGATGCGCTCTCCGTCCTTTGTGGCAGAGAAGATAAGCGACTGCGGTTTGCTGTAATAGTGTGCGTCATATACGCAATGGTGCATTGCCGTGCCTTCCTCTAAATGCTCCTGCACACTCTCCAAAACGTGGATACGGATAATGCCGTCAGTAAACTCTATGCCAAAGAATTTTGCTTTGAGTTGCTTGTACTCTTGTTCGGCTTCTATTGCTTCCTTACGCTTCTTGATAATGTTCTCACGCTCTTTCATCGCTCTGCTCTTGGCTTGGTAATGGTCGTGCGCTGCTCTTAGGTCGGTGGGGCAAACATACTTGGCATTGTGAATATCCTTGCCTAATTGATTGAGCATATCCACCATATCACACCATAGACTTCCGTCCTCTATATGGTAGCCGTTTCGCAAACAGATGCGGATAGATGCCCAATAGCTATCAATGCTTCTTCGACCATTGTGCATGAAGAATTTGAGTAGCGGGATTTGCCCCGACTTCAACAAGGTTTCCACACGGCTATCGGAAAGCAGTGCCGGTATAAGTTCAGTAGGCACTATATTGTGAAAGTTTCCCTCAAAACCATTTCTGCGGAGTGTGTCTGTAACCTTGAACTTCGGATATATCGGTGAGTAGGCAATATGCTGATAGGCTTCATTATCGTTGCGTATTGCCATAGGACTATAATAGGAAAAGGTATCAACATAGTGTCCCAAGACCCTCTGTATGGCAACCACAGCTTTTCGTCCCTGCATATTCCACCAATATTGCCCAATCTCAATTATGGAAGTCTGTGCTTTGTAACCTTTCTCCATACCCACAATAAGTAGGAACATACGTAATACTTGAAACTCTCCACAAGTGGTAAGTAAGGTGAAATACTGCTTCTGATGCAACTTGCGCTCGTATGTTTCCTTGACCTGCAACTTTGCCCTGCAATGAGGGCAAGTGCAAGTTTCTCTATGTTTGTCCATTACCCAACTATGCCCACAATCCATACAAGTGATGCGACCTTTTGGCAAGCGGTAGGCGAAGTGGTCTATGCACTCACGAAATGCCCACTTACTTTGTGTCTTGGTTATCGGGCGAAGATACTTGCTTTGTTCCAAAACTGCCTTCTCAAATTTGTTTCTCGGTTTCATAGGCTTAAAAATCGAATAGTGATGGTTGTACTTGGGTTGTTGCTTTTTCAGTCTTTTTCACTCGTGCGTTACGGCTCTGTATCTTGGCGAGTTCCTCACGTTGGTACTGCTTGATGGCTTCTTGCCTTGCTTCGGCTTTCTCCTCCTCTGTGAGTGCCACAAGATGATTTACTGCCACTCTGCAAGTGATTTCCTTTCCTACTTCAATTTCATCCTCGTCATAGTAATGTACTGCCATAGAGTAGATTTCATCGTCCTCAAATCCATTGCAGCCACTCGCCTGCACTTGGTTCAAGATGTAGATTACACACTCCTCGATGCTCTTGTTAGGCTTCATCAAGTTGGGCGCAAACAAAGGGTCTGTCGCTGCACGCTGATTGAGATACTCGGCTATTGCTCTCGTAAAATGTTCTGTTCCTTTCATAGTCGTTTAATATTTGGGAATTTCTACTATTTGATTGATGCGTCCATATAGGTAGGCTCTTAGGCTTGTTCTGTCGGGTGCGTAATACTCTGCCCAATGTCCGTATTGATTGACAAGGTATTTCTTCAGCACATCGAAGAAGTCAAACCGATAACCCATTAGGGGAACAGCTGTGCGGAAGTAGGTGTTAGTGTTCACCGCTTCGGCAAGCCAATTCTTTTCCTCACGGCTCATTCGCTCCCCACGATTGAGTTTCACACGCAATAAATAAACCTTGCTGTGGCTCAAAGTTTCCAAAGGCTCAACATCCCACTGCACAAACTTAGTTGCCACCAAACGCTCACTTTCATCAATCACCGAACTTATGCGGTAATGAGAGGAGGAGCTATATCCTTTTTTCTTCATCGAAGATGTGATATTTACTTTCTGCTGTTCCATAATGACATTTTTTTTATGCGTCCAAAGATCGGAGTATGCTGATTCCTTTTTGTAGCAATAAGAAGGTAGGGGGCGCAGCCGGCACAAGGTTTTGCAGGAAAATACTACCCGGAATGAAATGTAGGTGTGGAGATTTTCCGTGCAAACCAAAGGCACTGACCTTGTGCAAGCCGTAGCCCCTTATTACCTTTGCGAATAAAAAGAAATCAGCACCGACTTATGGCACATCAAAGTGGAATAGATGGATGTGAGAAGCGAAAGTGCAACGCCTGTATGGGAAACGAAAAAGGTGGCTACCTCAATCGAGATAACCACCCATAAAGAAGAATGAATCGAAGAATATCTTTCCTTGTGCCTTAGAGCACACAGAGCAGGATTGCCAAGATGACGGCAAGCCAGAACAGCCAACGCAGGATTGTAAAGGTTACTTGCAGAATAACTTTAACAATGAAGCGTAGTGTCAGGAAACCGAGAATAATCGAAACGGCGGTTACGACTTGCGGCGTAACTATCTTCGAGATAAGGTAAACTGCACCGATAACGATGGAAAGCAGAACGGCGAGTTCGATGAAGCGTGTCCAACCGAAGTGGCGGACTTGCTTGGGAGAAGTCGGCGGCTGCCTGTTCCTCTCGGTTTTATACGATGCGTCTGCCTTGATGAAGGCGGGCTGATGAATGTCTTGATTCATGATGATTGTTTTCATAATCGAGGCTTTTAATAGTTCAAGAGCGATAACAAGATGCTCTAACGACCCAAAGACAAGTGTTTGCAAAACTCTTGACGTGTGGAGTGGAGCGTTTATCTTGGCTCTTGACACTACAAAAGCCCCCGATGGTGAAGTATCAAGCCATGTTCTCACCGCCTATCGTCGGCAGACCATTGACCTCGATGAGCAGCACGATTGTACCAATCAGCTCGGTGTACAGTTTGTCGTATTCTGTACCTGCCGCAAAGTCGTCCGTGAGTTCGTACTTGGCAAATACCGCTTGAATTGCCTTGTTGTTCAGCAAAATTAGTGCTAACCTTTCGGGAAGCGGACTTGGCAGTTCCTTCTCAAACTCCTGCTCCAGTACGGAAACAAGGGTATCATACTTTGAGAAGTGTAGGTCGTGGTACAGCACCTCGCTTGCCATCGTCTCTGCTTCGGGATGTGAGAAACCTTGCGCCACGGCATCGCAGTAAGCCGTCAATGCCTCGTCTGCGCGAGCGGTTATAAACGCATTGTCATTCACTCTCTCAGGAAAATGCTCTCCGAGATACGCTTCCAACTTCAGATGGAAGTAGGAAAGTTCTTTCTTTGTCGTTGTCATAAATTCAAAATTTTAGGGTTATATACATTATTTTTTGGAAATGCCTAATGCCGTATTGAAAGTACCCAACTTGTCAGCCAGCTCATCCATATCGTGTTCTATCTTCTTATTGGTAATACGGGCATAGATTTGCGTTGTCTTGATGTTGGTGTGTCCTAACATCTTACTTACGGATTCGATGGGAACTCCCTTGGATAGGGACATCGTGGCAAATGTGTGCCGGGCGAGGTGGAAGGTCAGGTTCTTCTTGATACCGCAAATATCGGCAATTTCTTTCAGATAACTGTTCAGTTTTTGATTCGTCAGCATGGGGAAAAGTTTGCCATCACGATAGGTCTTGCCACTATATTTTGCAATGATGCTCTTGGGTATATCGAGTAAAAGAACGTTGGTTTCCACGCTCGTCTTCTGCCGCTTGGTCATTATCCACTGCTTGCCGTTGAGCGTGACGATGTTTTCAGGAGCGAGGTTGTACACGTCTATGTACGCAAGTCCCGTGAAGCACGAGAACACGAACACGTCCCTTACAAGTTCCAAACGACCGATGCCGAAATCCTTGTTGGCAATTTTAAGGATTTCCTCGTCTGTGAGGAATCCACGATTGACCGGTTCCATGTGAAAACGGATGTTGAGGAACGGATCATGGTGCAGGACACCTAGTTTCCTGCCCAGAATGGTAATCGTCTTGAAGGTTTTCATCATCCTCGTGGCTGTGTTGGGATTCTGCCCGACAACCGTTCGAAGATAAATGTCGAAGTCGTGTATCACGATATAGCCGAGTTCGGACAGGCGGATGTCAGACCGACCGTATTTATCACGAAGAAAATTTGAGAAGTGTTTCTTGCAGACGTTGTATTTCTGTAAGGTTGCAGCTTCGACCGACACGCCTACCTGCCGTGCAACGTCACTGTTGTGCTTGTTGAAGAGGCTCATTAGGGTGTCCACATCCTCCTTCTTACCAAGGTACTCCGACTTGATACGCTCCAAGGACACCTCGTCCGTCATCTCGACTTTCTTGAAGATGGTCTGGAGTCCGCTCTGAATGTTGTCAAGTTCGAGGTTGGTGGAAAGTGCTTCAGTTGTCCTTCCCTTCAACCGTTCCTTCTCCCTGTCCCATTGGGACTGTTGGACAGCAATGCCCGTCGAGCCGATGGAAAGGCGTTCGTTGTTGAGATAGATTCTCAGCATGACGGGGGTCTTGCCCTCCTTGTTCACATAATTGCTTCTGAGATAGAAGACTGCTCTGAAAATTGCTTTCATACATTTTACTGCTTTTAGTTGTAGCCTGAACAGAAGTCTTGTCCTAACACCTGCCATCTGTAGCCGTGGCTTGTCGGACACATTGTTGCCCGAAGTGGTGTATGGTAACAAAAATACCTCTGTAATCACGCTGCAAAGTTCAACATATTTGTTTGAATAGCAGTAATTTACGCATACTCCTTATGTACTCTGTATGTACTCTTGGCTACATTTTTATTTTGCCTTGAAAATGTGTAGCCTGATTGTAGCCTTTTTAGAGCATTTTGGGAGTTTCTGCCCCCTCCGTGTATACTCTGAAATTTGGGATGGGTATAAAAGAAAAGTATCATAACTACGTGTAGCTATGATACTTACGATTTTCTTAGGTTTCCCTCTGATGTTCATTTCAGAGTACCTAAAGCGGAGAGAGAGGGATTCGAACCCCCGGTGCCTTTCAGCACGGCAGTTTTCAAGACTGCTGTAATCGACCACTCTACCATCTCTCCTAAAATGATATTTTAACCGAAAACTTATTTTTAGTAAGCGGGTGCAAAGTTAAAGTTTTTTTTTGATAAAACAAAAAAAAACGTTTTTTTTTTATTCGTAGATTCAACTAGCAAGAGCGCAGAGTCAACCAGCAAGTGCAAAATTACAAAACGAGATCTCTGCAAAACCTTACCCCATTCCCTATCATTGGTACTGTCCTATAAAAGTGTGTAAGCCCATATTTTTATTATCTTTGTATTTGAAATATAAAATAAGATAAAAAATGGAACTTACACAATTACAAATTTCGGAAATTATTTCTAATTACACAAGTAGTAGTGAGGGTTTTGTAACTCTTCAGTCTTTAATCATGAATTCATTGATGTTTCACGAGCGTGAATTATTCGTCAGTGAGAACAAAGATGAACAAAGCAATGGCTTTCGTAGCCGTCGCTGGTATAGTCATGGCTTTGAGTTTTCTCTTCGCATTCCCCGTAGCCGTAGTGGTAATTTCTACCCTGTCATTCTTGGATTGATACGTAACGAAAGCGAGGAACGCGCACGTCTATTAAACCTTCTTTATACTAAGGGGCTCACAACAGAACAGATAGGCGAGGTTTCTGAGTGTGTCTATGGTCGTTCCTACAGCAAACAACAGGTTTTCGCCATAGATAGTGAATTCTCAGAAGTCTTTCGTATGGAAGATAATAGTGTGGAGTCCTTGTGGGGATATGAACATTTTGTTACTTTTGTTGATAGATGGGAAAAGAAGTATCCAACCCTTAAGAAATACAAGGCAGAAAGAAATATGGCATACTTCACATATATGGACTTCCCAAAAGAAGTGCAAAGGTGTATATACACGACTAACAGGATTGAAAGACTCAACAGAAAGTATAAAAGGACTATCAATATGAGAACATCCATGCCATCAGCACAAGCTGTCATATTTCTCTTGGAATCAGTGGCAATGGAAGAAACAAAAAATGCTCACAAAAAGAAAATATACCAGTTTAAAAGCTGGAAGAATATAAACGAAAATGGAAATACAAAGGATAAAAGAGAAGAATAGCTTACACACTTTTAAGGACAGTATCAATATAAATCAATAAAAGTTTTACCGGACAGCTATATTTTTGAATAAAAAAAAATAATTGCACAACAAAGTATAAAAATAATTAAAGCATCCAATATTTGTCAGTATGAAAAAGGCAAATATTGGATGCTTATGTTATAATTATAGATAAAGTTATTTTTTAAGAATTAGTAACTCTTTCTAACCACTTTACCATACTAAACATGATAGTCATGGAAATTACACATACAATGGCAAAAACTAACCAACATTGCCATAAGGGCCATTTATTATACATTAAAGGTCCGATCCATAATAGTAGATTACCTAATGCTGTAGCACCAAGCCACAAACCTTGACATATACCTTGTAAATGTTTTGGCGCAATTTTACTTACAAAACTTAATCCAAGTGGAGATATAAATAATTCAGCTACTGTAAGAAAGAAATATGTAACAACAAGTAGCCAAGGACCAGCTTTCATGGCGTTACTTATTTCTGGAGAAAGTTTTAGAAAGTTTTCAGCAGAAGGATATTTTTGTATTATAGAATATATCATTAAAAACACGAATGCAAGACCTGCTATACCCATACCATATACTATCTTGCGTGGTGTCGAAATAGGTTTCCCTATTTTAGTAAAATAAGCAAATATCCACATGATAATTGGTGTTAAGAATACAACGAAGAAAGGGTTTACAGCTTGCATAATCTCTGGAGCTATAGTCTTATTGTAAACAAAGTCGCGAGCAAATAAAGAAAGACTTTGTCCATTCTGATGAAAAGAGAACCAAAAGAACACACTAATAGCTAATACCGCAATCAAAGCATACATACGTTGTTTTATTTCCTTGCCCATAGCTGTTTTTTCTTCTGCAGTATATTCGATAGTATGAGTAACTTTTTTCTTAATCGGCATAGGCATCATGTGTTTTGAAAGCATAAAGATAGCTAAAGATACTCCCATCATTAATACACTAACTATAAAACTATAGTGAACACCAGTATTGAAAACATCTAAGTATTTAGGACAAAATGTTGCTAAATCGGAAGCATTACCACCCACAGCAGTTACAAGTTCTCTTAAATTGTTTAGATCGGAGCCAATATTCCCTTCTATAAATTTATGACATAAAGCAGGGAGATTAGGGCTATACTCTAATCCGTTTTGGCGTAGCCACCAGCTACGAAGCACTGGTGCGACAAAAGGAGCAATTAAGGAACCTATGTTAATAAAAACATAAAATATTTGAAATCCTGCATCACGCTGCCCTTGTGCCCATTTGAGTTTTTCGGGATTATTTTTAGCAATGTCTGATTCAAAGTTATCATACATCTGACCAACAATAGCTTGTAAGTTACCTTTAAACAATCCATTTCCTATAGCTATTACAGCTAAGGCTATACATGTAAAGACTAATAGCCATGTGTTATTTTGTGGCGTAGCTAAGATAGGTATAGAAAGAGCCACATAACCAATTGCCATTAGTATAATACCAGTTTGAATAGTTCGTTGATAATTTTGTGTACGGTCGGCAATCCAACCACCAGGTAGGCTCATTACATAAATACCTGCTAAGAAGACTGCGGCAATAGCTCCTGCTTTCCCATCAGATAATCCGAACTTAGAACAAAGAAAAAGTATGAGTACTGCGTTCATGATGTAGTATCCAAAACGCTCACCCATGTTACTTAATGCGGCCTGTAAAAGACCTTTAGGATGATTTTTAAACATAAATATTATTGGGGTTTAGTTAAATCAAATAAATATGTAGCTTTAATAATGATATTATTTAAATTAGACTTTCCAAAGTAATCTTTTTTTGTATTTGCATAAATATTTCCTAAGCCATAGTAATAGCGTGCTTCTATGATAAAATGTCCAATATTTTTTTTACTATATTCAATACCTATACCAGCAGCAATTCCATAATCTAATTTGTTTTCTACAGGCATTTTCTCTTGCGCTATTATATTACTTGAACGGCCTGTTCCATCTTTAGAAAGATTAGGTTGAATAAAATTTTTATTGATTGATTCATTTAGGAAATAGCCTATTTGAGGACCAGCTTTGAAAAAGAAGTTAATACCATCTTGTTCTTTTCCCCATGCAAGATGTGCCATGATGGGGATTTGAATATAGTTGATAGTACGCTTATAAGATTCAGCTTTGCCATTGCTATTAATTACAGGTTGGTTATTAGATGTTTGTATATCTTCGGTCCAGCCAAGTTTAGCATAGTTTATTTCTCCGTAAATAGAGCATATAGTATTAAAATATTTTTCACAAATATATCTCAAACTAAGTCCACTTGTATAACCTAAGTACATCTTTTGATTTACTTTTGGGCTGAATCCTATATTAGAAGCTATATAGCCACCATTTATACCTAAGGAAAAAACGCTACGATGTTCACCTACTTGTGCGTAAGATGTTGTAAAAGTAAGAAGAGAAAAGATAGTAAAAAATAATATTTTTTTGTGAAATGTCATATAAAAAATGTGAGTGTAGTAAATAAATTATTGTTAGTAAACTATACTTTCTAAGGTTTGGTCACTTTTGAAATGTATTAATTGAAAGAACTTATTACGATAGCCTCCTTGCCCTATTTTCTCAAAATCGAAGCGATTTTGTAGTGATTTGTATTTTATACTTGAGGCTTGCCCTTTAAAATTAGATCCTAATTTTTTATATCCTCTCACAAAGAATTGAATTTGATCGTACCCATTAATGGCTATGCGAGGAATATATATATTATTTATAGGTTCGCCATAAGTGTTAAAATAGATCTTTTCGAAAGCCTTTGTCTTATCAGAATTTTTATTATAATAATAAGTAGAAGGTATATATGTATTATATTTGAAGAATGAGGCGAGATCATAATCTTGATACATAAACCACTGATTATAACCATATAAAGAGATAGCAATGCCGGGATTAGTCTTTGTTAGTATATTTAATTTTGCAAGGACAGCATTTAGTTGAGGACTTTTTTCTGAATTAATTATAACGACATTGGGCATCGATTTACTGAAATGCTTAGCAAAGTTAGTATCAGAAGAGTTTATATTAGTAAGGTCGTAACTTATTTTTTCTAATTCTAATTGTTTTCTTAAAATATTAGTAAATGATCCAACCTTACTGTTTTTATCATTACAATCGATGAAAACAGGGTGATGTGATTTGTGAAATCGTTCTAAAAAAGCGGCAATAGCTTTAGTAGTTTGTAAGTTATCATTCTCATATACTTGAAAAAGATTACTATTCTCAGCAACTTCATTACCATTGATGGAAAAAGGAACTACCATTTTTATGCCTTTGTTTTTACAAAAATTGGATAAAGCTTTTACTTGATTAGAATATAAAGGACCAAAGATAATATTCATCTCAGATATATTTTTATCTTGTAAGATCTTATCAATATCAGCATCTATAGGTACGTTCCAAGCATGAACATCTGTAGAATATCCTTCTTTTTTGAGATCATTAAAGGCAAGAAGCATACCACGATAAAACTCTACCATGCGTTTACCATCGCCATCATTATTATGTAGTGGTAGGAGCACACCGATCTTAATAACATTTGCTTTTGCATTTATAGTTTTAATAGGTATAATATTAGCTTTGTTTTTTTCTAAAATGTTTTGTGTATTTTTATCTCCAGATTTAGAAAAAGGCACAAAGATCCATATTCCTTTTTTAAGTTCGTATCCTGGGACTTTCATTTCAGGATTAGCGTCAATTAAATCTTGAATACTGATATTATATGTTTTAGCAATGCCAAATATAGTTTCATGTTTACCTACTTGGTGCATATTTTTCCATTTAGTAGTTTGAGCATTACTAAATGTGCAAACGAGTGCCAACAAGATTGTTAGTAGATATTTAAAATAATGATTCATAATAAAACCTCATTCTTTAGTCTTTTGGCTACAAAGATAAGAAAAACTATTTAGCTCTTATATTATAGAAGAACTATTTTTTGTAATTTTGTACAATTATATAAATAAAAGAGGCATAAAATCTTATTACAAATAGGTTTTGTCTAGTTATCTTATATCTTACCAAACATAGTTTTACTTAGTTAGAGCGATAATAAATAATTGTATGATTAAAATTAAAAGTTCTATTTGTACAGGTGCTTAGATATATATAAATAAAGGAGATTAAAAGAAAACAATGAATGAAAAAATAGAAGTCTTAGGTGCGCGCGTGCATAACTTGAAGGATGTAGATGTAATAATACCACGAAACTCATTAACCGTATTAACAGGACTGTCAGGATCTGGAAAAAGTTCACTTGCTTTTGACACTATATTTGCAGAAGGACAGCGTAGATATATAGAAACATTTTCAGCGTACGCACGCAATTTTCTTGGTAATTTAGAACGTCCAGATGTAGATAATATTATAGGTTTGTCGCCTGTAATAGCTATAGAGCAAAAAACGACTAATAAGAATCCGCGTTCGACAGTAGGCACTACTACAGAAATTTATGATTATTTACGTTTGTTATTTGCACGTGCAGGAGAGGCTTTTTCATATATTAGTGGAGAAAAAATGGTGAAATACACAGAGGAAAAAGTTATAGATATGATAATTAACCATTATTCTGATAAGAAGATATTTATTCTCGCTCCACTTGTTAGGAATCGTAAAGGTCATTATAGAGAGCTGTTTGAACAAATGCGCCGTAAAGGGTATCTTTATGTTCGAGTAGATGGAGAGGTGTTAGAAATAACACGTGGAATGAAAGTAGACCGTTATAAGAACCATAACATAGAGGTAGTTATTGATAAAATGGATCTCAGCGTAATGTGTACAAACATATTACATGAACGATTAGAAAAAACAATTTCTATTGCAATGAAGCAAGGTGATGGTCTAATTATGATTTTAAATAAAGAGACGAATGAGGCTAAATTCTTTTCTAAAAGGTTAATGGACCCTGTTACAGGTATAGCTTATAAAAATCCAGCACCTAATATTTTCTCATTTAATTCTCCTGAAGGTGCATGTCCTTGTTGTAAGGGTTTAGGATATGTTAATGAAATAGATGTCAAAAAGGTAATACCTAACAGAGAGTTAAGTATATACGAAGGAGCTATTATCCCATTAGGGAGATATAAGAGGCAAATGATATTTTGGCAGATAGAAGCAATATTAAGAAAGTTCGGTTATACATTAAAAACAGCGGTTAAAGATATTTCTAAAGAGTGTTTAGATGAAATATTAAATGGGTCTATAGAGAAGATAAAAATAGCAAAAGAAATAGTTCTGACTTCATCGGATTATTTTGTTGAATATGATGGGGTGATAAAATATTTGCGAGCAGTTATTGAAGCTGAAGATTCTTTAGTAGGGAAAAAATGGTCAGATCAGTTTATCTCGGAGATAGAATGTCCAGAGTGCAAAGGACAGCGTCTTAATAGAGAAGCATTATCATATAGGCTTTGGAATAGTAATATTGCAACATTAGCAAATAAGGATATAGTAGACTTAAAAAACTGGGTAGAACATATAGAAGAACATCTTAATGAAAAGCAAAAAAGCATTGCTACAGAAATAATTAAAGAGATAGGTAAACGCATTGACTTTTTATTAGATGTAGGCTTAGATTATCTCTCGCTTAATCGTCAAAGTGGTTCGCTCTCAGGTGGGGAAAGTCAGCGCATTCGTTTAGCAACACAGATAGGATCACAACTTGTTAATGTGCTTTATATACTTGATGAGCCATCTATAGGATTACATCAAAGAGATAATGAAAGGTTAATACATTCTTTAAAAGAATTAAGGGATCTTGGTAATACTGTTATTGTAGTGGAGCATGATGAAGACATGATGCGGGCAGCAGACTGGATTATTGATATAGGTCCAAAAGCAGGGCGTAAAGGAGGGGAGGTAGTTTTTCAAGGAACACCAGCAGAAATGTTTAAAACGCATACCTTAACTGCTCAATACTTAAATGGCGAAAGAAGGCTGTCTATACCAAAAGAGCGCAGAAAAGGGAATGGAAAAACAATAAAACTCATAGGTTGTAGAGGAAATAATTTGAAAAAAGTAGACTTAGAATTGCCTTTAGGAAAACTTGTTGTAGTGAGTGGCGTGTCAGGGTCAGGAAAGAGTACTCTTATTAATGAAACATTACAACCTATTCTTTCACATCATTTTTATCGCTCTTTAAAAAAGCCTATGCCGTATGATAAAATAGAGGGAATAGATAATATAGATAAAGTGGTAGACGTAGATCAGAGCCCTATAGGACGCACTCCGCGTTCAAATCCTGCAACTTATACAGGCGTGTTTGGGGATATTCGTCAGCTTTTTGTAGGACTTCCTGAAGCAAAAATACGTGGATATAAAGCAGGACGATTTTCTTTTAATGTGAAAGGTGGACGTTGTGAAGCATGTGGAGGTAATGGATACAAAACAATAGAAATGAATTTCTTACCTGATGTAATAGTACCTTGTGAGAAATGTCATGGTAAACGTTATAATCGCGAAACATTAGAAGTGCGTTTTAAAGGAAAATCAATAGCAGATGTCTTAGATATGACTGTAAACACTGCAGTAGATTTTTTTGAAAGTGTTCCGCAAATATTACCTAAAGTAAAAACATTGCAAGATGTAGGATTAGGATATATTAAGCTTGGACAAAGTTCTACAACTCTCTCAGGAGGAGAGAGTCAGCGTGTAAAACTTGCAACAGAATTATCAAAACGTGATACAGGCAATACACTTTATATTCTTGATGAGCCTACTACGGGTTTGCATTTTGAAGATATCCGCATATTAATGGAAGTTCTACAGAAACTTGTAGATAAGGGGAATACAGTACTTATTATAGAACATAACCTTGATGTTATAAAGATGGCGGATTATGTTATAGATATGGGACCTGAAGGGGGAAAATGTGGAGGACGTATACTTTCACAAGGAACTCCTGAGGAGGTTATAAAAAGTATAAAAGGATATACGCCAAGTTTTTTGGCAAAGCTGTTTAAACAAGATTAATATTTATATGTAATATATATATGTTATAAAGAAAGTTTTATATGACGTGTAATAGTAAAGTGTAGAATTATCTATTTTTTAGTTATCGCATTTTACGATATAGTTTTCGTAGAGCTGTGTTGCGAATTTGTCTAACACGTTCACGTTTTAAGCCTAAAGAGGTGGCTACTTCTGCCATTGTTAATGACGTACCATTTATTCCATACAATTGTGTTATTACAGCTTTTTCACGTTCGTTTAAGCAATTTATACTTTGCATTAATATCGTATTTAGTATATTGCTATTTACGCTGTCGTCTGTGTCTTTGTTGTTATTATTTGGAATAAGGTTTTGTAAAGTAAGTTTATTATTACTTCCTACAGGTATTGGCTGGTCTAAGGAAACAGGTTTTGCACGTTTTTTTTCAAAAAGTTTATTTTCTTTTTTAGGTACTTTATATAATGTGGTTTGCTCCTTTATAGATTTCTCAATTGCTTTGCGGATATATGGCGCAGCAAATTTGACAAAACGTATTCCTTTAGATCCATCAAATTTTTGTGCAGCATACATCATTCCTATATTCCCTTCACTAATTAAGTCGTCTTCATCTAAACCTTGTTCTTTGTATTGGTGTGCAATGGATACTACAAAAGTAAGATTAGCTTTAGTTAGTTTTTCTAAAGCCTTAGCATCACCTATCTTTATGCGATTTGATAGTTGAACTTCTTCTTCGTCTGATAGGAGATTTTCACCTATAATGTCTCCTATATATTTTTCATTTACAGCCATTTTTATGTTTAAAGTATTATTTTGATTTGCGATGCTTTATATACCATTTTATAGTAATATATAATAATGCCGCTATTACTAATATTAAGATGACTATTTTGATATATTCGCCATATTCTTCTATTTTGTTATTTAGTTGGTTTTCTGGAACAAAGCTGTGCATATAATAGCCTAAAGCAGCTAAGATGCTATGCCAAATAGCCGCTCCGATGATGGTATATAATAAAAATTTCCAATATGACATCTTAGCAAGTCCTGCAGGAATAGAAATTAGATGTCTGATTCCGGGTACGAGGCGTCCTGTAATAGTGGCTACCATACCATGAGTATCAAAATATTTCTCACTTTTTTCTACTTTATTTTGAGTTAGAAGGCAAGCACGTCCCCACTTGCTATTAGCAAATTTATAGATAATGGGTCGTCCAAGGTAGTATCCTGCAAGGTAGTTGATACTTGCCCCTATGGCTGCCCCTAAGGTTGAAAAGAGAATAACTAACCATACATTAAGATTGCCATTAGCTGCGTGGTAGGCAGCAGGAGCTACTACTAATTCAGATGGTACAGGTATGACAGTACTTTCTAATAACATTAATAAAAAGATATATCCATAATTAAGTTGAGAAAGTAGCGAAGATATAAATCCCATAATAGTTCTTAGATTTATTTTTTGTTTGATAGATTATAAGAGAGGTGTGGTAGGGTAGTTGTTTGGATCAGTTCCATCAGGGAAGAGATCAGCTAAAAGATCTACGCTTTCATCAGGATTACGTTTTATAGCAACGGCAAGATATTTTTTAAACTCGTCTTCTAACTTTAATTCATAACAGCATCGTGCTAAATAGGCATAACCTGTTTTCCACCTTTCTTCACAATTGCCAATAACAGCCTTTAAAGTGTTATATGCATAATTAGTATAGCCATTTTCAAACGACGATATAGCAATGTGTATCATAGTGTTAGGCTTATCTTCTGATACCCTGTAGGCATGCTCAAAATAATTTTTAGCTTCCTTTTCTTTTCCTTGATAGAGAAGAATATGTCCAATTGTTATATCCACAGAGCTGGTATCTCCAAAGGAGACAATTTCTTTGTATCGGTAATAGCACTTTAGAGCATCATCATAATTGTTTAAAGCAAATAATGCGGTTGCTTTATTGAGTATGGCGTCTTCATCTTCAGGATTAATAGCAATAGCATATTCGCAGGAATTTACTGCGCCATTATAATCTTTATGAAGGATTTGGTTCTGTGAAAGTTCGTTCCAATACTCAATAGAGTAAGGGTTGTTGTCAAGTAAGTGATTATAAATAGTTTCACTTTCCTCGTATTTACCTTCTTCTTTTAATAGCCTAGCACTTGCTTCATGAAAGTCTTTTGTGTCTTTTTGATTTGTTTTTGATAACCAAGCTTTGGCTAATAAAGGCATTGAATAGTCAAGAAAGAAGTTTGCTATGTCTATAGCGTATTCATCTTTTTCTTGTTGTTCGAAAATGTTGTTATACCTATCTTCTATAAAACTGTTAGCCTCATTTACTTTATCTTGTGAAAGCAAAATCTCTGCCATAAGGTATATATACTCTATGTCATTAGTATCTTCTATTTCTTCAGCTAAGGTTAGGGCTGCTTTAATGTCGTTATTATTAAAAAGCTCTATCCTTGCTTTTAGAGCAAGAGGTGCTACTGCCCCCGGGAATATATTAATAGCATAATTTAGGGTATACATCATTTCTTTTACCATTCCTTTGTAATGATAATATTCGCAAATATCAGTAAGGTCTTCTGCATCAAGAGTCCCACTGTTATTACCCTTTAGCAATTCATTGTAAGTGTTTAGAATTGCCTTAAATTTAGCTGTTTGATAGTATTTGTCCAATATGTTTATTTCTTTGTGTTAAGTATAAGTTGTTATTTATTTGTTAGCTTTTTTAGCCCAATTGTCTTTTAAACCTACGGTTTTGTTGAATACTAAGTGGTTATGAGAGCTGTCAGTATCAAGCATAAAGTAACCTATTCGTTGAAATTGTAAATAATCGCCAGGTTTCTTTTCTGCAAGATATTCTTCTACATAGCAATTATTATTAATCTTGAGGCTTTCTGGGTTTATTAGTTCACGAAAGTCGCGTTCATCTGCTGAAGGATTCTCTACACTAAATAATCGGTCGTATTGTCTTACTTCTGCTTTCAAGCAATGATCAGCACTTACCCAATGTAGTGTACCTTTCACTTTTCTGTTAGCCCCTTCCATGCCACTTTTGCTATTTGGGTCGTATTCTGCTTGTACCTCTATAATATTACCATCTGCGTCCTTTGTGCATCCTGTACATGTTACTATATAAGCATTTTTCAGTCTGACTTCTTTACCTGGTGCCATTCTAAAGAATTTTTTTGGCGCATCTTCCATAAAGTCATCTCGCTCAATCCATAAATTCTTTGAGAAAGTAATGGTATGCTTTGTACTATTATTGTCTTCAGGATTGTCAATAGCTTCCATTTCTTCAGTCTGTCCTTCAGGATAGTTGGTAATAACTAATTTGATAGGGTTTATTACAGCACTTACACGTGTAGCACGTTTATTAAGATCTTCTCTGACAGATGCTTCAAGTAACGCTACATCATTTAGGGCATCAAATTTTGTATAGCCTATTGAGTCGATAAAGTGTCTAATACTTTCAGGAGAATATCCTCTACGTCGCATTCCGCATATAGTAGGCATGCGAGGATCGTCCCAGCCGTTTACAAAATGCTCGTCAACAAGCTGATGTAGCTTACGTTTAGACATTACAGTGTATGTAAGGTTAAGACGATTAAACTCTATTTGTCGTGGGCGGTTATCGTCTAAAGGCTTATCTGTTCCATCTTTTTCCTTTAAGAAATCTATAAATTTGTCGTATAATGGACGATGAGGAACAAATTCAAGCGTACAAATAGAGTGAGTTACGCCTTCAAAGTAATCGCTTTGTCCATGTGCAAAGTCATACATAGGGTAAGCATTCCATTTAGTTCCTGTTCTGTGGTGTGGTATATGAATAATACGATAAATAATAGGATCGCGAAAATGCATATTAGGATTCGACATGTCAAGTTTTGCACGTAACACCATACTACCCTCAATAGCTTCAGGCGTATTCATTTTTTCAAATAGAGCAAGACTTTCTTCTATAGGACGATCACGATAAGGCGAAGCTATACCAGCAGTGGTAGGTGTACCTTTTTGTTTAGCTATTTCCTCTGCGCCTTGTTCATCTATATAAGCTAATCCTTTTTTTATCATCCATATAGCAAAATCCCATAACTTCTCAAAATAGTCGGAAGCATAGTAAATATTACCCCATTTAAATCCTAACCATCTGATGTCGTTTAATATGTTTTCTACATATTCATTGTTTTCTTTGCTTGGGTTAGTGTCATCAAAGCGGAGGTTACAAACTCCATTATAGTGTTCAGCTACACCAAAGTCCATGCAAATAGCTTTTGCATGTCCTATATGCAGATAACCATTTGGCTCTGGAGGAAAACGTGTTTGTATTCGTCCTCCATTTTTCCCTTTTGCCAAATCTTCTTCTACGAGCTGTTCTACAAAGCTTAGTGTACGCTTCTCCTCATTAGTATTACTTTCAGTTGTTGTCATTTTATTAATTCGGTCTTTATTTCTTTATGATGCAAAGTTAATTAAAATCGTTCTAATATTTGCATAAAATCGATAGTTTTAGCGCAATTAGGTGATTATTAAGATAATACATACTAAATAGTAGGTGATTAAGCATCTGTTACGAGGCAGTATATATGTGTGTGTTTTTTTATAGAAAAGTATTCCAATTTGTTACCCGAAGTAAAGGTATTAGCCTTTTTTAAAAAGGAAAAGTTTGGTAGGACTAAAGGTAAGTGATAAAGATTTATTGTAAAAAAACATCTGTTCTTTTGTTAGATTGTAGTTTTAAGTATATCTTTGTATTGTAAACATTATGTATAATAAAAAAAAGAACATTATGAAAAAGTATGAATGCGAACCATGTGGTTATGTTTATGATCCAGAAGTAGGTGATCCAGATGGCGGAATTGCTCCAGGAACACCTTTTGAGGATATTCCAGAAGATTGGGTTTGTCCTATTTGTGGTTTAGGCAAAGAAGTATTTGTTGTAGTGGAATAAAAATTCCTATACATGTTTAGAAATTGAAAGGCTGTTTACTTATTTTAGTGAATAGCCTTTTTATAATAAAAATGATTTACAATAGTTTCTCTTTGAGCAAATAGGATTTTTGTTAATATAATGTTATTTTAATCTCTTTCTTTGTACTTTTGTATAATTGTATTTATAAGAGATATGGATAAGTTTTTGATGTTTTTAAGGTCTTGCTCATTACCTATAGCCATAACAGTAGGTATTGTTGTTTATGTGCTTTTTGCTTATATTCCTATTTTAACAAATGTAGGTTTGATATTTGAACCAATAGTGCAAATGTCTATGCCTATACTTATGTTTCTTGTTTTGTATGTTACTTTTTGTAAGGTAGATTATCGTAAATTGAAGTTTACTTTGTGGCATGTAAATGTTATCCTTGCTCAAATAGCTTTTATGGTTTTACTTTTAGGATTAATCTACCTTCTTAACATAAAAGGAGCATTGTTTGTTTTGATAGAATCTGTTTTTATCTGTATTATATGTCCATGTGCAACAGCAGCAGCAGTAGTAACAAGTAAGTTGGGAGGGAATTTAGAGGAAATGACTACTTTTACTTTTGTTTCTAATTTTTTAAGTGCTGTCTTTATTCCTTTTTCTTTTCCTTTACTTGAGCCTTCTACGCATATAGCTTTTTGGACAGCTTTCTTTTCTATTTGTTATAAGGTAAGTATAGTGCTTGTTGTGCCTATGTTGTTAGGCTATATTACTAAGCATAGCTGTTTTCTTAGATGGCTTTATATCTGGATTCTTTCGCAAAGAAATTTAGCTTTTTATCTGTGGTGTGTAGTTTTAATGACGGTATCAGGGATAACGATGCGCAGTATTATAAGTGCTGATATTTCTAAGTTTTGGCTTTTATTAATAGCTTTATCATCTCTTGTTGTTTGTATCTTCCAGTTTAGTATTGGAAGATTTATAGGTAAACACTTTGATAGAAAGGTTGAGGCAGGACAGGCTGCAGGGCAAAAGAATACTACTTTTGCCATTTGGATAGCAAGTTCTTATCTTAATCCATTATCTTCGGTTGGTCCCGGTTGTTATATTTTGTGGCAAAATATTATTAATAGTTTGCAACTTTGGAAGTATGATAAAAGGCATAAGTCAAAGTAAAAAAAATAGAGCTATTATGTTTTACTAAAAGTAATGGTTATATATTAATGTGATAAACAGCTGAATGTATATTAGAAGAAGATGCGTAAGAGAGAAAAATATTATATCTATATAGGTATAAGATGTTTTGTTTAGCTTTAATTAATCGCTTATTAAAACTAAAAATAATTTATTTTTATAATAAAAATAAATTAAAAATACACTAAAAATAGATTATTTTTAAAAGCAAAGCATCATCTTTCTCTTTACAAAAGACACTTTTAAAAGCTGAGAAAGATGATGCTTTATAGATAGGGTAGAGGCTTATAGTTGTTTTAATTTTGTTTTTTTTCTTTTTTCTTTGTAGCTATAATGAAATAGCTAATCAGAGCTATATATGCAATGATAGAGCAAAGCTCTGAAAGGTGGTTGTTCCACCAGTTTTCATAATCGAACTCAATACCTCCAAACTTGATAAGTGCAGACACAACTCCCATTAATGCTCCTCCTGCAATAAATCCTGATGCTATAAGTGTACCCTTTTCGTTTCGAGCAGTGTTTATAGCTTTATCTTTTGAGCGAGAAGTTACAAACCAATTTATAGTCCCTCCAATAAGTAGTGGTATGTTTAGTTCTAAAGGAATGAACATACCTAAAGAAAAGGCTAATGCAGGTATTTTGCAGCGGTCTAAAACAAGTGCTATAATAGCTCCAATACCATATAGTATCCATGGTGCTCCCTGCCCGCTCATAAGTGGTTTTATCACAGCAGCCATAGCGTTAGCTTGTGGCGCAGCAAGTTTACCGGTATTAAATCCATAAGTTTTATCTAAAACCATCATTACTCCAGCTACAGTAGCTGCAGAAATTATGGTTCCTAAAAATTTCCATGTTTCTTGTTTTTTGGGTGTTGTACCTATCCAATAGCCTATTTTGAGGTCTGTAATAAACGAGCCTGCCATAGAAAGAGCTGTACACACTACACCTCCCATTAACAAAGCTGCTAACATACCTTCTTTACCTGTTAAGCCAACTGCAACCATTATCACGGAAGCAAGAATTAGAGTCATGAGAGTCATTCCTGAAACAGGGTTTGAGCCTACTATAGCGATAGCATTAGCTGCCACGGTAGTGAACAAGAAAGCAATGATAGTGACGAGAATAATGGCAACTATGGCATGTAATATATTAAAATTCATTACACCGAAATAGAAAAACAGAAAGGTAATGATAAGTGTGCCAATACTACCAAATGCAATTATTTTAAAAGAAATATCTCTCTGTGTACGAATTATTTCTGCATTACCAGCACCTTTTCCTTTTATTTCTCGAGCAGCTAATCCTACTGCACTTTTTATAATTTTCCACGATTTGATTATACCTATAATACCGCTCATAGCTATTCCGCCTATACCTATAGAGCGTGCATAGCTCTTAAAGATAAGTTCAGGAGTCATTTGCCCGATGGTTTGCGTTATGTTATGATCCCACATATTAAGTACACTATCGTGAAAGAAGATGTTCATACCAGGCACTACTACCCACCATATAGTTAGGGAGCCACAGCAAATGATAAAGGCATATTTCAAACCAATGATATATCCTAAACCTAAGATGGCAGCACCTGTGTTTACTTTAAGTACCAATTTTGCTTTATCTGCAATAGTTTCCCCAAGACCTATAATACGAGTTGTTACTGTTTCGTTCCACCAACCAAAGGTAGATATTATAAAGTCGTATAACCCTCCAACTAATCCTGCAAGTAATAAAGGTTTTGCTTGGCTTCCTCCTTTTTCACCACTTACTAATACTTGCGTTGTAGCTGTTGCCTCTGGAAAAGGATATTTACCATGCTGCTCTTTAACAAAATATTTGCGGAAAGGAATAAGAAAAAGAATTCCTAATACCCCTCCTAATGCCGCAGCAATGAATATTTTAAAGAAATCAGCTTCAAGGTTGAGCATATAAATGGCAGGCATTACAAAAATTCCGCCTGCAACAACAGCTCCGGAACAAGCTCCAATACTCTGAATAATAACGTTTTCGCCTAATGAATTTTTACGTTTGGTGGCAGAAGAGAGCCCTATAGCTATAATAGCAATAGGGATAGCGGTTTCAAAAACCTGCCCTACTTTTAGTCCTAAATAAGCGGCTGCGGCAGAAAAAAGTACTGTCATAACTATACCCCATGTTATAGACCATGTGCTAACCTCGGGATAGTTTTGATTTTTTTTCATAATAGGTTCATACTCTTCTCCTTTTTTGAGTTCATGAAAAGCGTTTTCAGGTAACTCAATGTTTGTTTTTTCTTGATTCGCCATTGATTGGATTTTTATTTATAATTGCCTGTTTTATTACTATTGGCTACAAAGATAGATAAAAAAGATAGTAATAGCTAACAATTAAAAGTAAAATATTATCTTTGCAATCATGAAAGAAATAAAACCTATTGCAGTTTTTCACTCTCCGCTGACATCAAAGTTTGGTATTCCTCGTCAGAGTGGTATTGTGGAAAATATTATGGGAACGATAGAGTTGTTACCACCTTATAATAAAAAAGAGGCTATTCGCGGGATAGAGAAATTTGATTATCTCTGGCTTATTTGGGGTTTTTCAGCTAACAAACCGGTAAAGAAAGTTATTAAAGAAAGTGTTAAACTTACAGTTCGTCCACCACGTCTTGGAGGTAACGAGCGTGTAGGTGTGTTTGCTTCTAGATCTCCATTTCGCCCCAATGGCTTAGGGTTGTCTTCGGTAAAGATAGTAGAAGTGAAGGAGAGTAGTATAGATGTTAGAGGTGCAGATTTAATGAATGGTACTCCTATATATGATATAAAACCTTATCTATCGTATGTAGATAGCCATATAGAAGCTCGTGGCGGGTTTACAGATGAAAATAAATGGAATATATTGAGAGTGGATATAGATAAAGAGTGGGGTATGAAGTTTGATAATAAAAAAATGGAAATGTTGAAGGAGATATTAAAGCAGGACCCTCGTCCACAATATCATCATGATGATAATCGTGTATATGGTATGTCTTTTGATGGTAAAGATATTAGATTTAAGGTTTCAAATGGAGTACTCACAGTATGTGATGTTGTAGAAACAATAAAAAGAAAATAACAAAAAAAATATATGCCATTATTTTAAAAAAATGGCATATAAAAAGATAAGAGTATTTGTGTTACACCTTATTATATATATAGGACTTATAATCTCATTAACTTATTCTGTCATAGATTCTGTATTTGTTTTAGATGTAGACTTGATATTGTTAGGCTCTTCTTTTTCTTCAGTAGAAGGAGTTTTATCATCTGTTTCACTATTGTGAGTGCTATTTTCTTCAGTTTCCTCTTTGATATGTCGAGGTATGGTTTGCTTTCTAATACTATTAAATACTTTCTCAGCAGCAACGTCCTCCTCCTTTGTTTCGTTGGAATCTTGCGTTGTAGTATCTTTTTGTTCAGTAGAAAGGTTGCTATTATGGCTTTCTGCTAAGTTAGAGTCTGGCTCAATAGCTGTTTGTGTGTATTCTGGATCGTTTTTATGATTGTTATAATATAATACACCAAATACAATAAGAAAAATAGTTCCTATTACTATGAAGATAACCAAGCCTTTACCTAGCTGTGGGTTATCATCTTTGTAGCTGTCCGAATGTGGTATTGGAGCTCCACAGTTAGGACAATATTGCTCTTTATCATTTATCTCTGTATTACATTCTGGACATTTCATATTTGTATCTTTCGTTATTTTCTATTGGCAAAAGTAAAGGAAAATATAGAAAAGGCAAAGTAAATACCAGTTTTTTTGTATCTTTGTGCAGATTTTATAGTTATAGCCTTAAAGCTCTATAGGAGATGAAAGGTTATTAAAAGAATGGTTGGATACAAAATATTCTTATTATTTTGATGAAATTATTATTTGTAGTTATTATGTTTTATATGGGTTGTAGCTGTGTTTCAGCTCAATCTATGCGCGATATTTGGATTAATATGCCAAAAGGGCTAATACCTTATCTTAATAAGAGTTTACGTACAGACCTTATAGATGGTGTGAAGAAAAAGCCTTATGCCCCTGTAAAAAACTTATTAGGCGACACCACAAGAATAGAAAGAATGACAGATAATTATTTGAAAGTAAGATTGAATAATAAAACTTATCTTCAAATAAAGAAAATAAATGCTAACACTATAGCAGTAGTAAAATCGTGGAATTATCCCACTTCTGATAGTGAGCTTAATATATATTCTACAGATTGGTGTATACAAAAATATAGCAAAATAGACTTAACTTTGCATACAGAGAAGCCTGACACAATGCAAGAGTCTACTTACAATGAGCTGAAAAGTTTATTATCGCCTTATTTTGTTGTTTTCACCTTATTGGAGAAAAAGAATGATCTAATAGTGGATTATTCTTTCCCTCTTTTAGGAAAGAAGGACTATGAGCGTGTTAAGCCCATAATTAAAACTAGGGTATTGCATTGGCAAGATAATGGGTTTAAATAATGTTTTTATTGTAACGAAACAAGTTTTATAATGATTCTATCACTTTTATTAAATCATAAATAACATATAGAAAAATGAGTTTGAAAGTGCGTTTAGCGTTGATGAACTTTTTAGAGTTCGCAGTGTGGGGAGCTTATCTAACCTCTATGGGTAGGTATCTTGGTAACCTTGGTATCAGTCGTGATATAGGTTGGTTTTATTCTATGCAGGGGGTAGTATCTATTTTTATGCCTGCTATTATGGGTATCATTGCTGATAGATGGGTTCAGGCTCAACGATTGTTAGGTATTTGTCATTTCTTGGCAGGCTTGTTTATGTTTTGTACCGCCGCTTATGGCTTGAGTGCCGGCGTTCGCGCAGAGTTTTCTATAATCTTTAGTTTATATTCTTTGTCAGTATCTTTTTATATGCCTACATTAGCATTGTCTAATTCTGTGGCTTATTCTGCTTTAAGCGATGCAGGTATGGATACAGTTAAAGCTTTCCCTTCTATACGTGTGTTTGGGACAATAGGTTTTATTTTGACAATGTGGTTAGTAGATATATTAGGTTTTCAAAGTAATCAAAACCAGTTTGTTACTTCTGGTGTTGTAAGTATAATATTGTTCTTTTATACATTTACTTTACCAGCTTGTAAGGTTTCTAAGGATGTAGATAAGAAAAGTTTTATAGATGCTTTTGGTCTTCGTGCTTTTTCCTTGTTTAAGGAAAAGAAAATGGCTATATTCTTTATTTTTTCGATGTTATTAGGTGTTAGTTTACAGATAACTAATAGTTTTGCTAATCCTTTTTTATTTAGTTTTGGTGCCGAGCCACAGTATGCTCAAGCATTTGGTGTGCAGCATGCTAATATATTAATAAGCCTTTCACAAGTAAGTGAAACTTGTTGTATTTTGCTAATACCATTCTTTATGAAGCATTATGGTATAAAGAATGTAATGCTTATAGCTATGTTTGCATGGGTATTACGTTTTGGGTTGTTTGGTTTGGGTAATCCAGGTTTTCCCGGTGTCTTGTTATTTATCTTATCAATGATAATTTATGGTGTAGCTTTCGACTTTTTTAATATTTCAGGTTCTTTATTTGTCGATCATTATACAGAATCTTCACTACGCTCATCGGCACAAGGCTTATTTATGTTAATGACAAATGGTATAGGGGCGACCATAGGAACTCTCGTTGCTCAGGCTGTCATTAATGCTTATACGCATGCTATGCCTATAGGTGATAACACTATAACAGTGGGAGATTGGCCTGCATGTTGGTTTATTTTTGCTGGTTATGCTCTTATAGTAGGTGTATCATTTGCTATTATTTTTCGTCCAAAGAAAGCTCAATGAATAAGATACCACTTAGATATTCAGGTCTGACCCAGTTAGTCGATTCCAGTAATCTTTACCTTATTATATTAGAGAATATGGAAAAGAATAGGCATATAGCTATTGTGTGCAACGATAATGTTGAGCATGAATTGTCTATGCGTTTAGCAGGAAAAGTGAATACTACTAATTGGTTACCTGAAGTGTTGTGTACTCTTAATCCTATGATGAGTTATGAGCATTATGAGGTTTTGATAAATGGAATTGTAGATGGTGAATATAAAGTATATTTGATTAGTAAAGATGATTTGAGCTATACTTCCATACGTGCTTCTGATGCTGTTCTTTTAGCTTTAGTGGCTAAACTTGAAATATATATTGAAGAGAAATTGTTCAATCAGCAAAGCTGTGCTATTAATATAAATAAAGAACGCGTAGCATTGCCTATAAATGCGCTAAATAGTGATATGCTTAACAGTGCTCTTAAAAGGGCTATAGCTTTAGAAGATTACGAGTTAGCTTCACTCATTAGAGATGAGCTAAATAAGCGTACGAGTAAAGATAAGGCATAACAAATATCTGTAGACAATAAATGAAAGAAGTAAGATTTTTCTATGTTCCCGACGTTAAAAATTCTACGGAGCTGCCAGCAGAAGAGATGGTTCACGCTGTTAGGGTTTTACGTATGAAGCAGGGAGATGAGCTTTTCCTCATGGACGGAGCAGGATATTTCTATCGGGCACAAGTGACAATGACTTCTGCTAAACATTGTTTTTATACAATAAAAGAAGCCCTTTATCAGAAAAAAAACTGGCGAGGGCATATTCATTTAGCCATAGCTCCTACTAAGGATATTGGGCGTATAGAATGGTTAGCTGAAAAAGTTACAGAAATAGGGATAGATGAGATTACATTTTTAAGCTGTAGATTTTCTGAGCGCAAACAGTTACGTATTGATAGAATAGAAAAGATTATAATATCAGCTATGAAGCAGAGCCGTAAGGGGTGGAAACCTATAGTTAATGAAATGACCTCGTTTGGCGACTTTATACGTAAAGTTTCAGCTACTACATATTCTAATAAAAAGCCTTCTATTAATAAGTTTATATGTCATTGTTATGAGGAGATAAAAAAGAAAGATTTATTTTCTTTACTAACAAAACGTAACGCTTTAGAAAGAGATGTACTTATACTTATAGGGCCAGAGGGCGATTTTTCTGTAGAAGAAGTAGATTTGGCTTTGGCTAATGGCTTTCAAAGTGTTACTTTAGGAGATAGCCGATTACGAACAGAAACAGCTGGTCTTAGCGCTGTAACTATGGCACAATTAACAAACAGAGAAAGAAATAATATTTTTATAGACATAAAAGACGAAGAAGGTGGTGTATGATAATAGTGTCTTACATCACTTTTTTTGTTATAGAGTTTTAAAATGACAAATACTATTTTATTTATAATATTATTCAAGGACTTAACAATTTAACAAAAAAATAAGCGGCTTTTAAAGTTGTTTTACTAAATTTGCAAAAAGAATTAAAATCACTTTTAATAATTTTCATTTAATTTTTTAAACTATGCAGAAAAGATTGTTCTTTCTGATTGTAATGTTAGTTGCAATGGTAAGTACTACCATGGCACAGATAACAACATCAGGAATTAGTGGTAAGGTAACTTCTCAAGGGGAGGATGTGATTGGAGCAACAGTGACAGCTACGCACCAACCATCTGGAACTATTTACAGAGCAGTCACAAACATTGATGGTAGATTCTCCATCGAAGGTATGCGTGTAGGCGGTCCATATAAAGTGGAAATAGCTTACATTGGTCAAAAGACTAAGATTTTTAAGAATGTTAATCTACGGTTGGGGGAAACTGAAGATTTGTCTTGCAGAATGGAAGACGATTCTAAAGAGCTTCAAGAAGTAGTAGTAACAGGTAATGCAGGGCTTAACGGCACAAAGACAGGTGCAGCACAGGCTATCTCTTCAAAGCAAATTGCAGAAATGCCCAGTATCACCCATGGTATTGCTGATGTGGCTCGTCTAAACCCTCAAATAACAACATCATCTAATGGTGCTATTTCGTTTGCAGGTACTAGTAACCGTTATAACACATTTATGATAGATGGCGCGATGAATAATGATATGTTTGGTTTGGCTGCAAGTGGATCTAATGGAGGTCAGGCAGGAGGTCAGCCTGTTTCTATGGAAACAATAGAGCAAATACAAGTAAATGTTGCGCCTTTTGATGTACGTCAGAGTGGTTTTACTGGTGGTGCTATAAATGCCATCACTAAGAGTGGTACTAATCATTTTCATGGAAGCGTATATGGCTTTGGTAATAATCAATATCTTATAGGAAGCTCTTATCCTTTTTCTGACGGAACAGGTTATGCGCCAAAGTATAATAAGCAGAATGAGTATCAAGCAGGTTTCACTTTTGGTGGACCTATTATAAAGAATAAGTTATTCTTCTTTGTTAATTATGAGCATGCCAATAAGATATATCCTAACCTTAATGGATATGGGCAAGAAGGGTCAAGAGTAAATAAAGAAAGAGCCAATTCTGTTTTAGATATGATAAAAGAAATGGCTAAAAAACAAGGTGTGGAATATGATGGAGGTTTTTCTAATCCAGATATCTATACTAAAAGTAATAAGATAGGAGCTAAGATAGATTGGAATATTAATGAGGCTAATAAGTTTTCATTTCGTTGGAGTAATGTTGTTGCAAAGCGACTTAATAATGTAAGTTCAGCAACTTCTATTAATGACAACTTATATACTTATCCTTTTAAGAGTGTAACCAATTCTTTAACAGCAGAGCTTCATAGTCGTATTGCTCCTACAATAAGCAATGAAGTGCGTGCTACATATGTTCGTGTACGAGATAAGCGTGATGTAAGATCTTTTTTCCCAAGTATTTCTGTGAGAGATAATGGAGGTAATATAAACATAGGTAATGAGCGTTCCTCTGCAGCCAATTCATTGGATCAAGATATATATACCTTTGAAGATAATTTGACGATATATAAGGGAAATCATACGTTTACATTTGGTACACATGATGAATATTATAAGTTTGCTAATTTATATATTCAAGATTATACAGGAACCTATCAGTTTGATGATTTTAAAAGCTTTGAAAAATACTATAAAGATGATGTAGCAAATACTTTCAATGATAAGGAAAAGTATTTTCGTAGTTATAAGTATGGTCAGGCTAATGTAGATGTTACAGGAAATAAACGCTGGAGAACACCTTTTGCTGCAGGTCAATTAGGTTTCTATGCACAAGACAAGTGGGCTATAATGCCATCATTAATGATTACGTATGGCTTGCGTGTGGATATACCTTTATTTTTCGATACTCCTGAAGAAAACCAAGGGTTTAATGATTATGCTTCAAAGCATAATTGGGGAGTTCGTACAAATCATAAATTATCAAGTACTCCTTTATGGAGCCCACGAGTAGGTTTTCGTTGGGATATAAATAAAGATCGTCGTTTTATTCTTCGTGGTGGAGTAGGTGTGTTTACTGGTCGTGTCCCATATGTTTGGATAAGTAATAATTTTGCAAAAACAGGTGTTCAGCTAACGACTTATTCAGTAAATAATCCTAAAGGTGTTAAACTTGTGCTTGATCCAAATAAACAATTGTCGAATGCAGAAAAGCTAAAAGCTTCAGGAAGCCAAGAAGTAGATGTCTTTGATGATAGGTTTAAACTGCCTCAGGCATTAAAATTTAATCTTGGTTTTGATGCAAGATTATTAGATATAGATTGGACGGCAGAGGCTATTTATTCTAAGACATTAAATGATATTTATTATAAGGATTTGGCTTATGACCTTACTGGTAAGACCTTCGGAGATGAGACTGGTTACACTTGGGATAATCGTCCTATGCTTGAAAAAACTACAAAAGGCACTCCTTATAGTCATGTTTATGCTCTATATAATACTAATAAGGGATATACTTTAAGTTTGTCTTTAAAAGGAGAAAAGCATTTCAACTTTGGATTAGAACTTATGGCAAGCTATACTTATACGAGGTCTAAGAGTATTAATAGCGGAACATCTTCTGTTGCAGCAAGCAATTTTTCTTTTAATACAACATATCGTAATCCTAATGATCCTGAGCTGACATTTAGTGCTTATAATGTACCTCACCGTGTTCAAGCAAGTGCTTATTATCATTTACAGTATGGTTATAAGAAAGCTTGGCAAACAACAATAGGAATGATCTATCAAGGTCGTAGCGGCTCACCTTATTCTATAGAAATGTATGGTGATATGAATGGAGATGATGCTACTGGTAATGATGCATTCTTTATCCCAACAGATGAGCAAATAGATAAAATGAAGTTTGCTACCGATGTTCGAGTAGATAATAGTAAGGATATTTACCCACTTATAACTAAAGTATTAGGACCAAAATACTCAGGTATGCTTACTCCAGAGCAGCAACGTGCTTTGATGAAAGAGTATTTAGGGTCCGAGTCTTATATGAAAAATCATCGTGGAGAATTTTTTGAACGATTTGCAGATAATATGCCTTTTGAAAGCCACTTTGATCTTCATATAGCTCAGAAATTTAGTTTCAAAGTAGGTAATAATATCAATGGTATAGAACTAAGTCTTGATATTATAAATGTAGCAAATCTTTTAAATAAAGATTGGGGACATACTTACGGCGATAACTTTAATGGCTATTATAGTCCTTTTAACTATAAAGGTAAGGGAGTATTTAAGTTTGATGGTACTCATGTTGCCCGTAATTATGTTGATTATAACAGTAGATGGCGTGGTCAATTAGGATTAAGATATACATTCTAAAAAAAAGTATTTTTAAATAAGAAATTTTGATAGAAGACATTATGATTATAGATTTTGATAAAATTCCAGAAGAGCATATAGAGGGCTTTAAGGGAGGAACAGGAAAACTTGACATTCGCAGCTATGTTGATAATAAAGTGCGTATAATGTATTCTACTTTACGTCCTGGTGCTTCAAGTGGTAAGCATAAGCATATAAACTCGTTTGAAACAATGTTTATAATAAGTGGAGAGCTTACAGTGCATTATGATGATAAAACGGAGGTAGCGCGTGTTGGTCAGGTACATTACTGCCCTGAGGGTCATATGCATTGGTTTGAAAACTGTACAGATCATGATGTTGTTTATTATGCTATTGTGCCTAATTTAGGTTAGACTAATAAATCTATCAATTTTAATAA
>NZ_ADFQ01000025.1:0-5932 GCF_000177355.1 Prevotella amnii CRIS 21A-A | reverse complement strand
CCGTAGGCTTCAGGCATGGCAAGGGTAATAAGGTGTCCCATTGCCCATGTAACGAGATACCCACTTCCTTCTAAATATCCGTCCTTCTTGCTATTTGCCCCAACAATGCGGGCTATATCTCTGGCTACCGAGGGTTTCTCGGCAATAATACAAGTTGTCATAGTCGATAATAGAATTAAGGGTTACATCTTACGTCCACGGGACTTCTTCTGTTTGTTCTCGTCCTGCTTTTGCTTTTGGGCAGCAGTAGGCTGTGTTTGCCCTGTCTTCAATGGCTCTTTCACGTTCTTCGTGGCTTCGTTGGTCTTGCCGTCATTATTGACCGCTACCTGTGTCTTGTGTTCTTCGGCTACGGCAACCACTTTTTCCTTGCCGGTTTCCTGCTTCTTGTCAGGATTCCACTTGTAAAAACGTGGGCGGTTCTGCTCCTTGTCTATACGAACGTAGGCGTTAAAGGAGTTTCCCTCCTTATCGACCATGTTTTTCAAATAGAGTGTGCGACCGCTATCCAATGCTTCACGCTGTTTTTCTGATAACTCCAAGCCGCAAAGCTTATGTGGGACACTTTGCTGCTGTGTCTGTTTGTGTTCCTGTCGTTCTCTTAAACTCTTGCCCTCGCTAAAGATGAACTCAATGCCCTTTCGCTCGGCATTGACCTGCAAGGTGGCGTTGAAAGACTTGCCGCTCTTGGCGGTCATACCCTCCACCTTCACGGCTTTGCCTTCCACAAGGTCTTTATACTGAGCGTCAGAAAGGGTAACACCCTTGATTTCCTTGGGGATGTTCACACGGTCGGCACGTAAGGCAACAATTTCGTTGGTCTGTGGATCGATGGAGACATAGGCAGAAAAAGCATTGCCGTTCTTTGGCGTTACTTCGATTGTCTTGTCAAGGTTGCCCGTAGTGAGTAGTTGTTCTTTCTCTTCGGGCGAGAACTTGTAGCCCATATAGGGGAAGTCGAGCTGTGGCTCCTTGCGTAAAGGGTGGATAGCCAAGCCGACATTTCCGCTATCGTCCGTACGAAAAGCAAGACGTGCTTCGGTGTAGATCGTTGTATCACCAATAGGTACGGCAATAGTAACAAGGTTACTCTTCTGCCAAGAAAGCATCTTTTCTAACTCTCCACTTTGTTTCAGTCGTTCACGGGTAAGACCGAGGTTGTCGAGTTGCTTCCAATCAATCTTTGATTCATCAATGACTGTGGCGTTCTTCTTTTTCGGCAGATAATCGTCAAAGGATACTCCAATCTCTGTCAGTTGCTGTTTGCTTTCTGGCTTTTCGCGGCTTTGCAACATGGTGCGAAGATTGTCCACACCTTGTTCTACATTGTTTGCCAAAACTTTGTACAGTCCGAAACGAGATGGCTCGTTGAACTGACGGAGAAAATTGCTCATGAAGTTTTTTAGAAGTCCGTCCTTGTTGTTAAACTTCAAGAACGCTGCCTGATTCGCAGCGATTGCTTCGGTGGTTTTAAGGTTACCCTTGTCGTCAATACCAGAAATTACGGAGAGTTTTCCCGCTTCTTGCTCATTCTTCACTTCAGTGCGGTCTTCCAAGACCAGCACGTAATTGTCATTGCTGTTTGATTCCATTGCTTAATAATTTTAATGATGAATACTGTTATCAAGCAGCTAAGTTATAAGTATATAAAGGTATAGGAAAGTTTTCTGGAAAAACAGGAAATATCGGGATTTTACGTGAAATTGAGTTTTATATTTGTAGATATTCTTGTAAAACATGTTATTATCAACAAAATGATACTATTTTGTATAAATAATTTTGTCCTCTCGAAAAAAAAATATACCTTTACACTTTAATTCTTCAATTCCTTATCCTGGCAATAAGATTTTTGATGTTTATTCTAACTTTTAAATAGTAATATAATGATACATTTAGATAGTTTGTTCTCAACAAAGCTGTTATTTATAACTATACTGCAGATGTCGACATTCCAGGCTCTTCTCGCACAAGATTTCAATAATGTTGAGGGAACTGTTATAGATAACTCTGGCGCCCCCATCGAGTTCGCCAATATTACGCTATTCTCTGCAAAAGACTCCACACTCATCACGGCAACATCCACCCTGGATGACGGAACGTTCTCACTTCAAGTCGTAGATAAGAATGTCCAAAGCACACTCCGTATTTCTTTTATCGGCTATAAAGAGCTTTGGATAAATAATCCCAAAGGAAATATAGGCAAGGTTGTATTGACCCCTATAGACCTCCAATTGAATGAAGTCGTTGTAAAGGGGACGCGGCCAATGGTTAAACTTAAAAATGATGGCATACAGGTAGACGTTTCTGGCACCTATCTCTCCCATGCAGGGACAGCTCTTGATTTGATTGGCAAGATGCCGCTCGTTACCAGATTTGGCACAGGCATAGAAGTACAGGGGAAAGGCACTCCACTCATCTATATCAATAATCGACTGGTACATGACCAGTCAGAACTTACTCAGTTGTCTTCCTCGGAAGTGAAGCATGTGGAAGTAATCACATCTCCTGGTGCACAATACACCTCAATCGCCAATGCAGTAATCCGAATCATAACGGTAGCACCTATCGGTGAAGGCTTTTCTTTCAACGATCGAACGACACTTGGATTCAAACATTACGCTTATCTCTTTGAACAAACAAATCTCAATTACCGACGCAACGGCTTTGACCTTTTCGGGACACTAAACTATGAGAACTATCGTGAGCGTCTATTCTATGAAAACAGCATTAAACAATACTTGCCAGCAACAACTATCGAACAACACAATACGGGTAAAGAATTCTCCAAATATCCTGTCTACGCAGGAAAGATTGGACTCAACTATAACCATAAGACGCAGAGTTTCGGCATGTTTTACGATTTCAAGTTCAAACCTTCCATGTCATCTGGTCCATCAGAGAACTCACGTTATAACGACAATTTGTTTAAAGAGCGTCTTGACAACACATTCACCGCCAATCGCCATAATCGCCAACATTTGCTGAGTGCCTATTATTTAGGAACCGTGGGCAAATGGCAATTGTCCGTAAACATCGATGCTTTGTGGCAAATTAACGACCGTAATACAGACGAACAGGAATTGTCATCACTTTATCCAGCGCGCAGCTTTACGACAGCAAGCAATGTCTGCAATCGCTTAATTGCTGGCAACGCAACAGCTTCTTATCCAGTATGGAAAGGTGACCTGCGCTTTGGCACAGAGTTCAGCAACATACACCGTACTGATCTATACGTAGGTAGCACAAGCTATATTACCAGCAATGACAACCAAGTTGAAGAAATTACAACTGCTATGTTTGTCGAAAGTAACCAGACTTTTGGTAGTGTATCAGCCAACATAGGCTTGCGGTGGGAATCCACTGGCGCTAAGTTCTACCAGTTTGACGTATACTCGCCAGATCAAAGCCGTACGTATCACAACATTGCTCCTACGGTATCGCTCTCGTTTCCTGTTAGAAAGGTAAAGATGAGCCTATCTTACACGCGCAAAACTTCACGCCCAGCCTTTGAACAACTAAGTTCCGCTGTGAAATATATCGATCGTTACACCTACGAGTCGGGCAATCCCAATCTACGCCCTATTTATCGTGACTATCTCTCGCTCTCATCTTCTTGGAAGGAACTTTTTGTAGAACTGGAATACACCTCCACCAATAATTACTTTATGTGGCAGACAATTTCCTATCCTGGTAACTCCGAGGCTACACTGCTGACCATGCAAAATATGCCACGCTTTCATTCTTTCAGTGCCATTGTCAACTATTCGCCTACATTCTTCGGATGCTGGCATCCTGTTTGGACGGCTGGTATCACATGGCAGGATTTCCAGCTGACACATCATGGTGAACCAATGAAGCTCAACCATCCGTTGGGCATTTTCCGATTTAACAACAGTATTCATCTCCCATGGGATGTGTGGCTGAACGTGGATGTCTCCGTCCGCACCTCAGGCAATGGCGACAATGCCTACATACAAAGCTATTGGATCAATAACCTTGGATTGTACAAGTCTTTCCATAATGACGCATGGAGTATCAAACTACAACTCAATGATCTCTTTGGCACATTACGACAGAATTTTATCACCTACGATGCCCTAACACGTACAATGGTGAACAAATTCTACGATACACGTGATTTCTCCGTCACCTTTCGCTACAACTTCAATGCTGCCCATTCTCGGTATAAGGGGAGTGGTGCTGGTAATATAGAGAAGAATCGGTTTTAAATAGCATCTTATATTTTTTTAGGACATCAAAAACAGCATCTTAAAATTCTTTCTCAAAAAGTATAGTTTTCTATCGATAATGAGTCACAATATATAGAATTATATGTTTACAATTAATTTATAATTATCAATCATAATGGTTACTGAATTAGTCCATAGTTACTGGTCTAAACCTTATTTTAGACCAGAAGCAGATAAAGGAGGATGGAATAAAAGATTATTTCATTATATGAGTTGTGCGTTTAGCTGTCTAAAATTCAGCGAGTTTCATAAAATTAATCTTGTGACAGATAAGCATGGAAAAGAATTATTTATCGATAAGATTGGCCTTCCTTACAATAAAGTGACAACCTCATTAGATGAGCTGAATACTATATATCCAGAATATCTTTGGGCTATTGGTAAAATATACACATACTCTCTGATAAAAGAACCATTCATACATGTGGATAATGACATTTACATATGGAAACCTTTAAAGAAACAACTATTTGAATCCAAATTAGTAGCACATAATTTGGAGGTTTCCTATCCTCATAACAAACAATTTTTTCAAGATATTCTAAAAAAATTTCACTATGTTCCAGATCTTCTTAAAGAAGCATTTGTTAAAACAGACAGCATTATTGAGATTAATGCAGGGATTCTTGGAGGAACTGATATAAGTTTTTTTCAGGAATATTGTAAATTGGCATTTGATTTTGTGGATAAAAACATTGATGTTATTCGAACATTAGAACGTCCTGGTATGTTTAATGTTATTTACGAGCAATTTCTATTTTATGCATTGGCTCAGTCCAAAAATATAAAAATTGAGTACTTGATAGATGAAGATGTAGACGAACATTTTCTTGGTTTGACAGATTTTTGGGAAACTCCCCATAGACAGCAATACATTCATGCTGTTGGTGCTTATAAGACATGGTATATTATTGGAGAACAAATGGCACATCGATTGTACATAGAATATCCTGACTACTTTCAACGAATATTAGATTTATATAAAAAAGGTGAACTATGAATTATCCTTTATATTTAGCAAGTGATGCCAAATATT
Organism: Prevotella amnii CRIS 21A-A; assembly: GCF_000177355.1. Taxonomy (NCBI): domain Bacteria; kingdom Pseudomonadati; phylum Bacteroidota; class Bacteroidia; order Bacteroidales; family Prevotellaceae; genus Prevotella; species Prevotella amnii. The sequence continues at coordinate 646 of NZ_ADFQ01000025.1, read as the reverse complement.
TTCTTAATAAATGGCAGTCCGAAATTGGTCGTATAAGAGAAACAGAAGTTTGTATTGTACGCCAGAACCTCAAAATGCTATATTCATCATATAATGTGATGGATATTTCCATTATCCCCTCGCCTCTACTTGAATTAAGATCATATCTAGTAGGAGATAAAATTACACCTCATGTAATACTTCCCAAATATATTGCTACTGGAAATTTGGAATTTTATTGGGCTGAACTTTCTGGAGTTGATTTATTTCTTACTTCGCTATGTAAATACAATCATCCTATAAGTGGTAATGAAATTCACAGAATAGCATGCGACACAACTGACATGAAGCAAGATAGGTTATACTCTCGCCTGAATGTTGTTATTCGCAAATTTTTAAGTTATCAGTATATCTCATTGAATGTATAATAAGGAGATATATAACTTATGATTCACATAATACTAAATGAATAAGTCGTGTTGTTTCTTTTAGGAACTAATTATTCTAAAAAATAACAAAGAGAAAAAAAGATAAATTCGAAGATTAAGGCCTCACAATAAACTCTCGTTATTCTTTGGAGAATCGTATTTTTTTTGTACTTTTGTAGAGTCTAAGTTAAATTAGGCGCATCAAAGAAAATCGAAATTATAAATTTGTAAAATAAGTA
>NZ_ADFQ01000026.1:0-574 GCF_000177355.1 Prevotella amnii CRIS 21A-A | reverse complement strand
GTCTATGACGCTTTCGGTCGTGTGGCAAAGGCCTACTACCCTGTAACCGAAGCAGTGGGAAACAAGACCGCTTTCAACAAGGCTTTTGACAACGTGTCGCCAACCGTAACGGTTTATGACGTGCTTGACCGTGCTATGAAAGTAACGCTTCCAGACAATGCTGAGACCAAGACGGAGTACTCTACGGACGCAGGTAGCAATGCACTCGTAACGACTGTTACTGATGCGTTGGGTAATCGTCAGGCAACCTATACCGATGGTAGTGGCAAGACCGTGAAGACCGAGCAACTCAGCGGACCTGACGGTATCATTACCACTTCTTTCGAGTATGATGGGATAGACCGCCTCGTCAAGGTAACAGACACCGAGGGCAACGTAACGACATCCGTCTATGATATGGGCGACCGTCGCACGGAGGTCAATCATCCTGCCAGCGGTATCACCACATTTACCTATGACAATCTCGGTAATGTACTCACCAAGCAGACAGCTAACCTCAAAAAAGAGGGCAAGACCATCAATTACGAGTACGATTACGGACGTCTGACGGCTATCAACTATCCCGACCATCCGG
>NZ_ADFQ01000027.1:0-99335 GCF_000177355.1 Prevotella amnii CRIS 21A-A | reverse complement strand
ACTATGCAAGAACCAAGAGCCCCAGAAAATCCCCATATCAATGGATAAATCCAAAATGTCACCTCAACATATAAAATTTTCTCACAAGAAAAAATACTGCGGAATTAAGGGTAATCAATAATCTATTAATAACACACGTATCAACGTTTTTAAATACACTTTTCTTTCAGGCTTTACAAGGCTTTAATATCTTTTTCCATCTCACCACCATTTTAACGTGTAAAAGTAATATAAAGAAAGACTAAAGATAACACTTTTTACAAAGAAAGATAAGTTGTTACTATGAAAAATAATTTATTTTTGGGCGATTTTTAATTTATTTTTATATTAAAAATAGATTATTTTTGCTACTCGCGTCTTATTTTCATATCATTAAAAGTCGCCATGTAAACAGATAAAAGATCAAATATTTATTATTTATCTCCTTAAAAAAGTATAGTAACACTTTAAGCTAAAATATAAATCTATACAAATTTAGTAATTTTAATTAGCTGAAATGCTATTCATTGTAGCAAAAATATTATCTTTGCAGCTAATTATAATTAACACACAAAACAAATTAGATGGACAAATTAAGCTATGCCTTAGGCATTGGTATCGGAACCCAGTTGTCAGAAATGGGTGCTAAAGAGCTAAATATTAACGATTTTGCACAAGCAATAAAGGATATTCTTTCTGGCACATCACTAAAGATGGAGCAGGGCGAAGCCCAGCAACTATTGCAAAAATTCTTTCAAGAAAAGGAATCTAGGCAAGCTGCAGCAATGGCTGAGGCTGGTAAAGCTTTCAAGGAAGAGGGTGAAAAGTTTTTAGCAGAGAATGCAAAGAAAGAGGGTGTAAAAGTATTACCATCTGGTCTTCAGTATGAGGTATTACGTGAAGGCACAGGCAAGCAGCCTTCTGCAACATCTACAGTAGAGTGTCATTATGAAGGCACACTCATAGACGGCACAAAGTTTGACAGTTCTTACGATCGTAACCAAACTGCTACTTTTGGGCTTAATCAGGTTATAAAAGGCTGGACAGAAGGTGTACAGCTAATGAAAGAAGGAGCTAAGTATCGTTTCTTCATTCCTTACACACTAGCTTATGGCGAGCGTGGTGCAGGTGGTTCTATACCTCCATGTGCAGCGTTAATATTCATAGTAGAGCTTGTTGCTGTAAAATAAAAAAAGAGAAAATATAAAATAATAATAACGAAATGAAAAAAATCACATTCGCTGCTGCCGCTATTGTAGCAGCAACAGTTTTCACTTCTTGTGGAAACTCTAATCCAAAAGCAGAATTAAAATCGGACGTAGACTCGTTAAGTTATGCTATCGGTATCGACCAAGGTCAGAACGTTAAGCAATATCTTGCTTCTATGAAGATAGATACTGCTTATATTGACGAATTTGTTAAGGGTCTAAACGATGCTACTAAGAGTGCAGATGACAAAAAGAAATCGGCTTATAATGCAGGTATAGGTGTTGGTCAGCAAATTAGTCAGATGATTAAGCAGCAGATTAATAAGCAAATCTTTGGAGAAGACTCTACACAGAGCATATCTATAAACAATTTCATAGCAGGCTTTGCTGCATCTGCAAAGGGTAAGGGTCAGAAGATAACAGTGCAGCAAGCTCGCAAGATAGAACAAACTGTAGCTGCTGCTATTCAGGAAAAGAGCGCAGAAAAGACATATGGTGCTTACAAAAAGCAGAATGAGGCTTACCTTATAAAAAATGCTAAGAAAGCAGGTATTAAGACATTAGGTCAAGGTGTTCAGGTGCTTGAGATAAAGAAAGGCACAGGAGTAACACCTAAGACTTCTGATATTGTAAAAATAAACTACGTTGGTAAAACTATAGATGGTAAGGTTTTCGACCAGCGCGACGGAGCTACCATGCCTGTAAGCGGGGTTATACCTGGCTTTACAGAGGCTTTGACAAAGATGCCAGTAGGGTCTAAATGGGAAATAACCATACCAGCCTCAGCAGGTTATGGTGCAAGACAAGCAGGTCCTCAGATAAAGCCTTTCTCTACATTGATATTTACAATAGAGCTTGTATCTATAGAGAAAGCTCCTTCTGTAACTTCTCCTGTACAGAAATAAGCTATTATATATATACTAATGGTGCGGTAAGGTCGATTCTAAGGAATCGACCTTATTGTAATAAACAAGTATTATTATAAATAAAAGAAAACATGAAGAAAATTTTAACTTTAGTAGTCATCATTATGATTAGTGGAGCATTCTCAAGTATAAGTGCTCAAAGAAAGAAAAACAAGGAAAGGGTAATAGTAGAACAAAAGGTAGCTGATAAGATAATATTAACAACCCCTTCTGATACATTAAGTTATGCTACTGGTGCAGCTGTTACAGGAGGTTTAGACCAATATCTATCACAAAAATACGGTGTAAAAGAAGCTAACAATGCCTATTTCCTTCGTGGTCTTAAAGAGGCTTTTAATCGTCGTTCTGATAAAGCCTTTTTAGCTTACATGGCAGGTCTTGCTATTGCAGAGCAAATACAGAAGCAAATGTTGCCTAACATAAAGTCGCAATTTAAAGGAACAGGGGTTAATATAGACGATGATAAGCTTTTTGCAGGTTTTGTTGCAGCATTAGAAAAAGATAGTAGCGTGTTTACTCAAGCTAAAGCAGAAAAATATTTTGAAGCAAAACGCATAGCTTTACGGGAGAGTAGAGACAAGGCTAACAAGGAAGCTGGCGAACGTTTCTTATCAGAGAATGCAAAGAAAGATGGTGTTATCACCACAGCTACAGGACTACAATATATAATATTACAAAAAGGAACAGGCCCTATACCTACCAAGGATAGCCAAGTAAGGGTAGTATACGAGGGAAAGACTATAGATGGAAAAGTGTTTGACGCCACTTCTCTACATGGTAAAGACTATGACGTCTTTGGTGTTAGCGGTCTTATAAAAGGCTGGACTGAAGCTCTTTGTATGATGCCCGTAGGCTCTAAGTGGACTATTTTCGTGCCTCAAGACTTAGCTTATGGTGCGCGTGGAGCTGGCGAGAAGATAGCTCCCTACTCTACTTTAATATTTACTATGGAACTAAAAGGTATTGAGAATAAAGCTGAAGAAAAGGCTGAGCCTGCAAAGAAGGTTATGAAGAAAGCCACAAAAAAGCAAAAATAAAAGAGTTTCGAGATATATTAAAAAGAATACTTTAAATAAAAAAATGCGCCTATTGGGCGCATTTTTTATAACATATTGTTTGCTAATAAAAATAGATTATTTACTTTTGTTTATTCTATTAGGACCTATGCCATGTGAATAGCTTTCTATCAATAAGGATATGTTCACAACCGTGTAGGTGCTACATAAAAATATATTTTATAACTAACACATAATTCTCTATTGTTTAATACAAAACAAAAAATGGGAAAAATAGACAAATTAGATAAAAAGATCCTGAGCATTCTATCACAAAATGCTCGTATGCCTTTTAAAGACGTGGCTGCAAAATGTGAAGTTTCGCGTGCTGCAATACATCAACGTGTACAACATTTAGTAGAAAAAGGTGTTATTACGGGTAGTGGTTATTATATAAATCCGAAAAGTTTAGGTTATTCCACTTGCACTTATGTAGGGTTAGACCTTGAACGCGGTTCTATGTATAAAGAGGTAGTATCTCGGCTAAATAACATACCCGAAGTAGTAGAATGCCATTTTACGACAGGGCCTTATACCATGCTTGTAAAGCTATATGCTAAGGACAATGAGCAATTGATGGATTTGCTAAATAACAAAATGCAAAGTATACCTGGTGTGGTATCAACAGAAACGCTTATTTCTCTCGAACAAAGCATAAAGAGGGAAGTGCCTGTTGTAAACAATTCTAACGAAGAAGAATAATCAAAAATATAAGAAAAAACAGAAAGGAGAAAAGAAAACAGAATGGATTATAATCTACAAGCTCATCTTCAAGAGGTATATGATAGGTTTCCAGAATATAAGAACATGCCTATAATAGGTATAACAACCAATCATACTGACACAGATGCCACATTGAGAGAGGTATATTATGAACAAATAGTAAAAGCAGGAGGTGTACCTATGTTGCTACCTCCCATCGCTGATAAAGATGTAATACTAAATAGTTTGGAAAAGATAGATGGTTTGTTACTTACTGGTGGCGGTGATATTAATCCGCTTTGGGAGGGTGAAGAGCCATCACCACATTTACATAACATTAATGCTAAACGCGATTTAGCCGAACTAATGATTACCCATCTCGCTTTCAACAGGCAAATACCTATAATGGGCATTTGTCGTGGTATTCAGACTATGGTAACAGCTTTAGGTGGAAAAGTACAGCAGGATATTTATGAAAACTATATAGAAGACACGTGTTCTGATAATGAAAAAACAGGAAAAACCCAGTCTGTAGCTACTTTTCATTCTGCAAAAATAAAACACTCACAAGACGCAGATAAAGCAGAACCTACACATAGCGTAACTGTTATACCAAACACTATTTTATCTTCTATCTATAAAACAGAAAAAATTTTTGTTAATTCGTATCACCATCAGTCTGTAAAAACACCTGGCAAACATTTTCAAGTATCAGCACTTGCTCCAGATGGAGTTATAGAGGCTATAGAAAGTGTAGAATGTAAGCCCTTAATAGGAGTGCAATGGCATCCTGAATGGATGGGAGAAGAAGGAGGGAAGCTATTTTCGTGGCTTGTAAAACAGGCAAGTATATTTTGTTCTGCTAAACAAGTACATAAACACATTCTTACACTTGACACCCATTGTGACACACCAATGTTCTTCCCTCAAGGAGTACATTTTGAGAAAAGAGACCCTCGCATACTTTATGACCTACACAAGATGACCGAGGGACGACAAGACGCTGTGTCCATGGTAGCTTATCTTCCACAACCTAAAAAAGGAGAATTGTTTGCCTCAAAAATAGATATTGAAGGACTAAAACGATATAATCCTGATCTCAAAGAGCAACTTAACATTATCACCCCTTTTAGCTATACAAATTTTATTTTTGACAAAATAGAACAGATAGTACATCAAAATAGCAAATATTTAGCTATTGCACGCACACCGTCTGACCTCTATGAAAACAAACATAACAATAAAAAAAGTATAATATTAGCCATTGAAAACGGGCTTGCTATAGACGGGAAACTCGAAAATATTAAACATTTTGCACAACGTGGAGTATCATATATTACCCTTTGCCATAACGGAGACAATGATATTTGCGACTCTGCACGTGGCTCAAACACTCATGGAGGTGTAAGCCTTTTTGGCGAAAAGGTTATACAAGAAATGAATAAAAATGGCATTATGGTGGATCTTAGCCATGGGGGCGAGAAGAGTTTTTATGACGCTTTAGACATAAGCCAAAAACCTATAGTATGCAGCCACTCTAACAGTAAAGCTCTTTGCGATGTTCCTCGTAACCTTACAGATGACCAAATGAGAGCACTTGCCGCAAAAGGAAGTGTAGCTCACATCACGCTTTATCATGGTTTTTTAAAAACACAAGGTCAAGTCACTATACTTAACGCCATAGAACATCTTGAGCATGCCATAAAGATTATGGGTATAGACCACGTTGGTATAGGTACCGACTTCGATGGAGATGGCACCATAAAAGGAATGGCTGATGCCAGTGAGATGATTAATTTTACCATTCATTTACTTCGTCGCAAATATAATGAACATGATATAGAAAAGATATGGGGTAAAAATTGGCTTCGTGTTATGGCGCAAGTGCAACAAGTTTAATAGTTTTTTTTAGAATTTCACACAACAGAATAAACATGAAAAAAAATATAACATTTCTTCTTTCTGCCCTTATTTTAATAATAATAGCTACATCTACCATAAGCTGTAAAGGAAAGAATAATTCTAAATCATCTAATAATGACGAGCAAAAAGATGTATCTATAGCAAAACCTGTAGGACCTAATTTCAATGAAGACTCAGCTTATACCTTCATTGCAGCACAATGCAAGTTTGGCGAACGCATAATGAACTCGGACGCACATGAAAAATGCAGAGCATGGATAGTGAAAAAATTTAAAGAATATGGCTGTACTGTAAAAGAGCAAAATGCCAACTTAAAAGGCTATGACGGTACCATATTAAGGGCTACTAACATCATTGCACAATATAATCCCAATGCAAAAAAACGTATTTTGATATGTGCTCACTGGGATTCTCGTCCTTGGGCTGACAACGATCCCGACTCTTCCAACCATAAAAAACCTGTTATGGCAGCTAACGATGGTGCAAGTGGTGTAGCTGTTATGATAGAACTATCTCGCATATTAAACAAGAAAAAACAACCTTTAAATATAGGTATCGATTTCGTTTGCTTCGATGCCGAAGACTGGGGAGTACCCTCATGGGAACATACTGTAACAGATACCGGAGAGAGTTGGGCTTTAGGAGCACAATACTTTGCTGATAATTACTATAAGAAAACAAAGCCACTATTTGGTATTCTCTTAGATATGGTAGGTGGCGAGGGAGCACAATTTTATCGTGAAGGAATGTCTATGCAGTATGCTCCTGACGTTGTTGAGCGTGTATGGAATGCTGCTAAAGAAGCAGGATATGAATCTTTTTTTCCTGATGATATGGGGGGAATGATTACAGATGATCATATTCCTATAAATAAAAAAGCTGGTATTCCTACAATAGATGTCATTCCATACTATCCTGATTGCCAACAAAGCTCTTTTGGTCCGACATGGCATACCATATACGACACTATAGAACATATTGATAAAAACAGCTTAAAAGCAGTAGGGCAAACTATGATACAGGTTATCTACACTTATAAATAATATGTTTCTAAAGAAAAATGTTTAGCTAATATTACACCTTTCTTTGGTGTACATATTAGCTTTTATATGTTGCTTTGAAGGAAAAAAACTTCTTTACACCTATTTCGCAAGGCATAACAACAAAAGATGCACACCTCTTAAAATAAGAAATAAGTAAAATCTTTATCTGCCATCTTGGCATGATTTTATGTCAGAAGCCTACCTTTGGCACGATTTTGGCATATATCATAGCGAAAAGCCTAATATTATATATGGGCTATCCAAAAAAGATAATACAGATTTAAAACTTTTAAAAATATAATAATTATGACAATCAAACCATTAGCAGACAGAGTATTGGTACTCCCTGCACCAGCAGAAGAAAAAGTAGGTGGAATTATCATTCCTGATACAGCTAAAGAAAAGCCACAGCGTGGCAAAGTAATAGCAGTGGGCAATGGCACTAAAGATGAAGAAATGATTCTGAAGGTTAATGACGAGGTGTTATATGGCAAATATGCTGGCACTGAGATAGAGTGTGAGGGTGAGAAATATCTTATGATGCGCCAAAGCGATGTTTTGGCAGTAGTAAAATAAGAAAGCAAAGTATTACAACATTTTTTTAATATAAAGTAAGTAAAAACAATGGCTAAAGATATTAAGTTTGACAAAGACGCACGTGAGCTATTAAAGAGCGGTGTTGACCAGTTGGCTAACGCAGTAAAGGTAACCCTTGGTCCTAAGGGTAGAAACGTAGTAATAGGCAAGAAGTTTGGTGCTCCTCAAATAACTAAAGATGGTGTAACTGTAGCTAAGGAAGTGGAGCTTGAAGATACTTTTGAGAACGCTGGTGCACAGCTTGTTAAGAGTGTAGCAAGCAAAACTGGTGATGATGCTGGCGATGGTACTACCACAGCTACCATTCTCGCACAGGCTATAGTTAACGAGGGCTTAAAGAATGTAGCAGCAGGTGCCAACCCTATGGACTTAAAACGTGGTATAGATAAGGCAGTAAATAAGGTTGTAGATTTTATAAAAGATAGTGCCGAGATAGTAGGTGATAACTATGACAAGATAGAGCAAGTAGCTACTGTATCTGCTAATAATGACCCTGAAATAGGTAAGCTATTAGCTGACGCTATGCGCAAAGTTTCTAAAGACGGTGTAATAACAATAGAAGAAAGCAAAACTCGTGAAACATCTATTGGTGTAGTAGAAGGTATGCAGTTCGATCGCGGTTATCTATCTGGCTATTTTGTAACCGATACAGATAAGATGGAGTGTCAGATGGAAGATCCTTATATCTTGCTTTACGATAAAAAGATTTCTTCTGTAAAAGACTTCCTTCCTATTCTCCAGCCTGTTGCAGAAAGTGGTAGACCATTATTGGTAATAGCAGAAGATGTCGACTCTGAGGCTTTAACAACACTTGTTGTAAACCGTCTTCGTGCAGGTTTGAAGATATGTGCTGTAAAGGCTCCTGGCTTCGGCGATCGTCGTAAGGCTATGCTCGAAGATATTGCAGTGTTAACAGGTAGTGTCGTTATCAGCGAAGAGAAAGGCTTAACCCTTGACAAGACAACCTTAGACATGCTTGGTCATGCTAAGAGAGTTACCGTTAGCAAAGACTATACTACTATAGTAGATGGTGGTGGCGAGAAGCAGCTTATAGCAGATCGTGTGGCACAAATAAAGACCGAGATAGCTAACTCTACAAGCTCTTACGATAAAGAAAAATTGCAGGAACGTTTGGCTAAACTTTCAGGTGGTGTTGCAGTATTATATGTAGGTGCTAACTCTGAGGTAGAAATGAAAGAAAAGAAAGACCGCGTAGACGATGCTTTATGTGCTACTCGTGCAGCTACTGAAGAAGGTGTTGTTGTAGGTGGAGGTACTACATACATTCGTGCACAAGAGGCTTTAGAAAATCTAAAAGGTGAAAACGGTGATGAGCAAACAGGTATAAACATCGTATGCCGTGCTATCGAAGAGCCTTTACGTCAGATTGTATTCAACGCAGGTGGCGAAGGTGCTGTTGTAGTAGACAAAGTACGTCAGGGTAAAGGAGACTTTGGTTACAATGCTCGCAAAGAACAATACGAGGATCTTCGCGCAGCTGGTGTTATTGATCCTGCTAAAGTTGCTCGTGTAGCATTAGAGAATGCCGCTTCTATCGCAGGATTGTTCCTAACTACAGAATGTCTTATCGTAGATAAACCAGAAGAGACCCCAGCTATGCCAGCAATGAATCCTGGTATGGGTGGAATGATGTAATGTTGAAAACAATTTAAACATCATAACAAATTAATAAATTAAGAAAAAGCTGTCCCTTAAATAATAAAAAGGGGCAGCTTTTTTATCATTATACTAATAAATATAAAAAGAAAAACTATAAAGATTTTCTCATAATAACAAAACACAAGAAAACACTGTAACAAATCAATACCATAGCATTCAAAACTATTATACACAAACCAAAGCTATCTATCTACTAAACCATAATCATTAAATGAAAACAAAAAATATTACTACTTAGAAAATGTAAAAATAGACCGCATAAGATTATTTTCTTTTCCTTTTTCAGAAAATATTACAAAAAGAATATTTATCTTTGCACCACTTTTAAGCAGTTAACATCTGCTTTAATAAAGATAAGTTACGAAATATTCTCTTGCTACAAACAAGAAATATACTAACTTATTCTTCTTCCCTAAAAAGGGAAAAGCTATATAAAAACATTATGAAATAAAAACATTATGAAAAAAGTATTTATTTGTACCGTATGTGGGTACATGTATGAGGGCGAGGAACCATTGGCTGAATGCCCTGTATGCCATGCTAAAGCAAACAAAATGGAAATGATAGATTCTGAAAAGCTAAAAGGAACTAAAACTGAAGCTAATCTTCAGGCAGCTTTTTCTGGTGAAAGTCAAGCACATACTAAATATCTATACTACGCTTCAAAAGCTAAAAGTGAAGGTTACGAGCAGATAGCAGGCTTCTTTACAGAAACTTCTATCAACGAGAAAGAGCATGCTAAACTATGGTTTAAGATTTTACATGGAGGTGTAATACCCACTACAACTACCAATTTGGAAAATGCCGCAGATGGTGAAAACTATGAGTGGACAGATATGTATGACCAAATGGCTAAAGACGCTATAGAAGAAGGGTTTAAAGGTATAGCTACCAAGTTTAAGCTCGTAGGTTCTGTAGAAAAGCATCATGAGGAACGTTACCGTAAGCTACTAAAGAATATCGAAGATCAAGTAGTATTCTCACGTGATGGAGATGCAATATGGCAATGCCGTAACTGTGGTCATATAGTAATAGGTAAGAAGGCTCCAGAGTTCTGCCCTACTTGCAACCATCCAAAGAGCTTCTTCCAATTACAAGAAAACAATTTCTAAACTCTTTTCTTTTTTGTAAAAAAAAATAACAACTTATCATTTCATAAATATAGGGTGATGTTAGATCTAACATCACCCTATATTCTATCATATAAACATCTATACCATCTATATTAATAAAGGTATAATATATAAATAATACAACGAAAATACTTAGATTAAAACAATCTCTTTTTTATCTAACTAACCTCCTATGTTTTTAAGATCTTTCTCCTCACCTACTACCCATATAACATCGCCTGATACTAAAGGTATGTTAGGATTTATGAGAGTGAGCTTTTGTTGTCCCTGTTCAATACCTACTACCATACAATTATAACGATCGCGCAAACCACTTTCTTGAATGCTCTTACCAACAAAAGGACTATCTGACGCTATTACTATCTGACGAAGTTTCATCTCACGCTTCTCTATATCTATATCATAATCAATAACATCATGCTCTATAGCCGAAGAAAACTTCGTTAACTGCTCATCATCACCAATAGCCTCTATTTTGTCATTTGGAAAAATATGCACACTACCATTAGGAATATTGATACGTCTACTACCACGAATTATGCTACTTATATGTACACCAAAACGAGTTCTAAGCTCTAAGCTACTTAACGACTTACCTGCCCACGATGAGCCTTCTGGCACTTCTATTGTTCCTATATGTATATCACGGTCGAGAAGGTCATTTGCAAAATGTGGCTTAGCCTCACCCCGTATCTGTGCATGAAGATCACGATTACGAAGATTTTGCACAAATACACGTTCTAAAGATATACTACGAGCCTTTAATGTGCGAGATAATACTATAAGCAACAGCACTATTAATACCACTACTATAATAAGAGCTGTACGAAAACGAGATAAATAATTAATAACATAAAAGACAAAACCCATTGCTACAAAACCTCGAATAACCATAGTACCTATTAAAGAAAGACGGTTAAGACGATTACGAATCCATAAAATACGAAACTCTTCAGAATGATTTATTTTCATCAAAATAGAACGCAAAAACGGACTTATCAATGCTAATGTAACAACACCACAAACAGTATTACCTACCCACTCCACATTAAACCACTCTACAGATATATTACGCAAATATGGTAATAACACTGAAAACATCACCGCTATAACAGCTATAGACAATATACTATAAATCAAAGTACTAGAAATCATCGACTTTACAAGACGATGCCAATAACGCTCATTTATAGGATTATAAGTAGGAGCTGCCTGAATATGCTCTAAACGACGTACCCAATACTTAGGAAGAATCCGAGTAAGAAGATTATAAGCAGGCTCACCTGCACGTATCATATAAGGAGTAAGAAATGTAGTAATTACCGATACTGCAACAACTGCAGGGTAAAGAAATTTTGCTATTACACCCAAAGATAAACCCAAAGAAGCTATAATAAAAGCAAACTCACCCACTTGAGCCATAGAAAAGCTACAACGCATAGATGTCTTCAAGGGCTGACCACTAAGAAAATATCCTAATGTACCAAAAATAATCTTACCCAAAAGTACTGTTAGCGTTAGCAAAAGAATAGGCACAGCATACTTCACTAATATTACAGGATCTACTAACATACCCACTGAAACAAAGAAAATAGCACCAAAAAGATTCTTAACAGGCTCTACTAAATGTTCTATACGTTCAGCTTCTACTGTTTCCGAAAGTATACTACCCATTACAAAAGCACCAAAAGCTGCACTAAAACCTACCTCTGTAGACAATACTGCCATTAGACAACATAAACCTAAAGCTACTATAAGCAACGTCTCGTTATTAAGATACTTACGCACAGAACGTAATATTAAAGGAATAACAAAAAGCCCTATAACAAACCACAACACAAGAAAGAATACTATTTTTATCAAGCTACCTAATATCTGACTACCACTAAGACCATTACCAGCTGCAATTGTACTAAGCATCACCATCATTACAACAGCAAGAATGTCCTCCAAAATGATAACACTCATCACATTTATAGCAAACTTTGTTTGCGTCAATCCCATGTCAGTAAATGCTTTATATATAATAGTAGTAGAACTTATTGCTATCATACCACCTAAAAACATACAGTCCATCTGCTCCCAACCAAAGAAACGACCAACAACAAAACCTAAAAAGGTCATTGAAAAGGTTATTATCATACTTGATATAATAGGAGATGCACCCATCTTTAATATCTTCTTAATTGAAAACTCTAAACCAAGCGAAAATAATAAAAAGATAACCCCTATATCTGCCCACGTATGAATATTAGCCTTATCTATCACGCTCATTGTATAAGGCATCTGAGGAGATACTATAAAGCCTGCTACTATATAACCAAGCACTAACGGCTGATTAAGTTTTTTAAAAATAATCGTAACAAAGGCTGCTACTATAAGAATCAAGGCGAGATCAGAAATTAAACTCATAAAAAGAAATATGTTCTTATGTTTTTCAAAGAAAAAGAGAGAAACTTCTCATTATACATACATAAAAAAGAAGCTCTCTCTCTATAATAAAATATTATTAAGCATTATAATCGGCTGTAAGACGACATAAATTTACTATAACTTCCATGGCTTTCTTCATAACCTGAATGGAAACAAACTCATGAGGTCCATGAAAATTAACACCGCCCGCAAATATGTTTGGACAAGGTAATCCTTTAAAAGACAACTGTGCACCATCTGTTCCACCACGAATAGGCTGTACCTTAGGAGCTACACCTGCTTCATGCATAGCCTGAAGAACAAGATCAATAACATGCATATTAGGCTCTATCTTTTCCTTCATATTATAATACTGGTCGGTAAGTTTTAGTTCTACAGTGCCATCACCATACTTTGCATTTAGCTTTTTTACACAAGAAGCTATGAACGCCTTACGAGCCTCAAAACGCTGACGATCATGGTCACGGATAATATAACTTAAAGTAGCCTCTTCACAACGACTCTCAATACCCAACAAATGGTAAAAACCTTGATAACCTTCTGTCGTTTCAGGAAGCTCATCCTTTGGTATCATAGACTGAAATTCACATGCTAATACACTTGCATTAATCATCTTACCTTTAGCATAACCAGTATGAACACTTCTACCATGAATCAATAGCTTTGCTCCTGCCGCATTAAAATTTTCAAACTCTAATTCTCCTATATCACCTCCATCAATGGTATAACCCCATTCACAACCAAATTTCTCTACATCAAAATGATGAGCGCCCATTCCTATCTCCTCATCAGGATTAAACCCAACACGAATATCACCATGTTCTATCTCAGGATGATCACGAAGATAACACATTGCTTGCACTATCTCTGCAATACCAGCTTTATCGTCTGCACCAAGAAGAGTTGTGCCATCGGTTACTATAAGATCTTCACCTTTATGCTCTAATAACTCAGGAAAACGTGAAGGTGAAGACACCATATCATCATTCAAACGAATATCACCTCCATCATAATTGCTTATTATACGAGCTTTAACATTAGCACCACTTGCATCAAGAGCTGTATCATAATGAGATATAAAACCTATTGTTGGGATCTTACGCTTACTATTAGATGGTAAAGTGGCATAAATATAACCCATACTATCCATTTCTACGTCTTTTAATCCCTCTTTCTCTAATTCTGATTTTAGATATTTAGCAAAGACGAGCTGCTTCAAAGTGCTTGGTATAGTATCCGACTCATCTGCAGACTGAGTATCAAACTTAGTATAATTAATAAATCTTTCTTGTATTTCCATATTCTAACTTATTGTCATTTTAAATACAAAGATAAGAATAAAAAAGAAAAACGATTGTTTTTTTTCATATTATTTATTACTACGCTAATAATACTTATCTTTTCTACTTTTCTGCTTAATACCCATATTAAAAAAAACCTTGGCTGATATCACATCACCCAAGGAATAAATACTAAAACTAAATTAACCACTAAAAAAACTTTTTACAAAAGTACATCTTATCATATATTTATGCAAGTAACATATCTTAATATTACAGTAGCTTTAACATCTTTTGTACAAAGATATAAACAAGATACATTACTTTTAAAATAATATTTTCCTTCTATATAGTCTACTCCCATTCTATTGTCGAAGGAGGCTTTGAAGAGATATCGTAACAAACTCTATTTACTCCTCTTACCTTACGGATTATCTCATTAGAAACATCAGATAAAAAGTCATAAGGTAAATGAGCCCAATCGGCTGTCATTGCATCAGTAGAAGTTACAGCACGTAATGCTACCGGATGCTCATACGTGCGTTCATCACCCATAACACCTACCGAACGAATAGTAGACAACAGCACACAACCTGCTTGCCAAACATTATCATAAAGACTCGATCCATCAGCCATAATATAATTGTACATCTTCTCTATATAAATATCATCAGCTTCTTGAAGGATGTGAACTTTCTCGCGAGTAACATCACCCAATATACGAACTGCTAATCCGGGACCTGGAAAAGGATGACGCTTAATAAGACGTTCAGGCATATTCAAAGAGTACCCCACACGACGAACTTCATCTTTAAAAAGCCACTGAAGAGGTTCACATAGCTGCAAATGCATATCAGAAGGAAGGCCTCCCACATTATGATGACTCTTTATTACCATTCCTGTGATACTTAAACTCTCTATTCTATCTGGGTATATAGTACCCTGAGCAAGCCACTTAGCATCGGTAATTTTCTTAGCCTCTGCGTTAAACACCTCCACAAAATCACGACCTATAATCTTACGCTTCTGCTCAGGATCGGTAACTCCCTGAAGATCATTAAAAAACTTATCCGAAGCATCAACCCCCACTACATTTAAGCCTAACCCTTTATACGCCTCCATAACCTTATTATACTCATTCTTACGGAGCATACCATGATCGACAAATATACAAGTAAGGTTACTACCTATGGCTTTATTTAACAACACAGCACAAACTGAAGAATCTACTCCACCTGACAAACCTAATATAACACGATCATTACCCAACTGGTTTTTAAGCTCCTCTACAGTAGTATCTATAAAAGACGCTGCACTCCAACTCTGCTTACTGCCACAAATATCTACAACAAAATTTTTAAGTAACTCAAAACCTTGTAAAGAATGATATACCTCAGGATGGAACTGTACCCCCCATACTGGTATATTCCTAAAGGCATAAGCAGCATACTTAACATCAGCAGTAGACGCAACAATATCACAATCTACAGGAATTGCTGTTATTGTATCACCATGCGACATCCACACTTGAGAATGCTCATCGAACCCCTTAAAAAGAGCATTATCTGTATTGACAGTAGCCAAATTAGCACGACCATATTCACGAGTGCCCGTCTGCTCCACCTTACCTCCACATTCTTGAGAAATAAACTGTGCACCATAACATATACCAAGCACAGGTATCTTACCCATAAAATCGCTAAGATCTACCTTAAAAGCCTCAGGATCATGCACTGAATAAGGGGAACCTGAAAGTATAACACCTATAACAGAGGGGTCATCTTTAGGAAACTTGTTGTAAGGAAGAATCTCACAGAAGGTATCCAACTCGCGCACACGGCGACCTATAAGCTGGGTAGTCTGTGAACCGAAATCTAAAATGATAATCTTTTGTTGCATATCTTGTTTTGTTTTTGTTAAGAGAAAGCTTATATTTAAGAAATATTATTATAAGCCCACATACACTATAACTGTTTTACTAAAAGCTCTGCATCATCAAGCGATGCTATCTTTCCTACATCAATTAGCTTTAGATCGTCCTTCACCTCGCCACGGAAACAAAGCTCACGACAATGACGTAAGTAAAAGTCTATTATAGGAAAAACATCACTTTCTTCACGCCTCATCACATCAAAGACTGAAGATGACACCGCATGAATACCCGAAAAAGCATAAAGCCGATAGCCATGAGCTAAAGCAACGCTATCACAAGGAGACTTAAAACATAAACCTTGAAGCTCTGCATAAGGCGATCTTACTTCAGAAGTAGACAAATTTGTCCAACCCATCAAACGCATATCTTCAGAAAAGATAAGATAACGCTCAGTCTTACGACTACTAACAAGCAACAAAGCATCAGCAACACTATTAGAAGCATTGTTATAAAACTTTGTTAAATCTACATTGCTCAATATATCTACATTATGTATTAAAACAGGTTCTTCTCTACTAAAAAGAGAAGCAGCTCGCTTAATACCACCACCTGTATCAAGGAGCTGCTCAGTTTCGTCGGATATATCTATACGTATTCCATAATTATGAACACATAAATAATTTATTATTTGCTCTGAAAAATGATGCACATTCACCACTATATGAGTCGCACCAGCGTCCTTAAGCCGCACGATAACCCTATCAAGAAGCTCTCTACCGCCCACTCGCACCAACGCCTTGGGCATTGTTTCTGTAAGGGGCTTTAAACGAGTACCTAAACCCGCCGCAAATATCATTGCCTGCATAGTATATCTTAGAAATATTTTTACTGCTTTAACAAGCTACAAAGATAATAATTTTACCTGGAAATCAAAAGATATACCACGATTAATTCTTTCCTTATTTATCAAAGCATAAGATAAATATTACTATTAGAAAATGAAACACTTATCGTTTATAAGTAGTAATAACATTATCAAAATATTCTTTTTTCACTACTCTTATGTCTGTAGGAAGTTGCGGAGCCTTAATTCCTTCTTTTATAGTTAATGACGACTCTTCTACTCTTATTTCATCATATAAATCATTCTTAATAAAGTTTTCTAAAGTCATAGCACCACCTTCGATAATAACACTTTGACACATTCTTCTGTGTAACTCATTTAAAAGAGTAGGTATATCGTGAATAGCTTCAGGCAAAGTAGATGATAATACTACTTTTAAAGGACTCTTCCCCCACCACTTTCGTACATTGAGCTGTGGATGCTCTAACATTTCAGTGTTTCTCCCTACAATTATCGCATCATTTTCTGCTCGCAACTTATGAACAAGCATTTTAGTAAACGAAGTAGAAATCTTAAGCACATCTCCTTTTATGCCTATAAATCCATTAGCTGTTTGTGCCCATTTTAATATTATATATGGACGCTTTTTTGTGTTAAACGTTATAAAGCGCTTATTAAGTGCTAAGCATTCTCGTTCCAAAACACCCACACTAACAGGTATTCCTGCTTCTCTTATACGCTGAACACCTCTCCCTGATACCACAGAAAAAGGATCTATACAGCCACACACCACTCTGCCTACACCTTTTTTTATAATAAGATCTGCACAAGGTGGAGTTTTACCAAAATGCGAACAAGGTTCGAGATTTACATAAATCGTACTTTTAGATAATAAGTGTTCGTCTTTTTTTCGTACAGAAGCAAAAGCGTTTACTTCTGCATGCTCCTTTCCATAACATATATGATAACCTTCACCTATAATCCTACCATTATCCGACACTATCACAGCTCCCACCATCGGGTTAGGTTTAGCTAATAGCATGCCATTCTTTGCCAACTGCAAACAGCGCCGCATGTACATTTCATCGATTTCTTTTAATTCCATTTTCGTTATTTTTTATAACTTTGCCATTATGAAATATCAACATCTTTGGCAAAGGCTAACCCCTTTATACAATCCACGTGAAGCACAAGCCATTATCAGACTTATCTTAGAAGAGGAGTTTAATCTTTCCTTTGCTGATATTCTTATAGGCAAAGTTAATGAATTATCCCAAGAACAACTGCTAAAACTCGAGGAATTAATACGCCGTATAGAATCGTTTGAGCCCGTACAATATGTGTTAGGTAAAGAAACTTTTTTAGGTAGATCCTTTCATGTGCGCTCCGGAGTATTAATACCACGCCCAGAAACTGAAGTACTTGTAGAATGGGTGAAAGAAGATTGTTGTACTACTGCTTGTAACTTATTAGATTCTAATAATATAAAAATTTTGGATATAGGAACAGGAAGTGGATGTATAGCAATTACCCTTTCGCTCGATATTCCACATAGTAATGTTACAGCTTGGGATATAAGCAAAGAGGCTTTGCTTATTGCTAAAGAAAACGCTTCCGCCTTAAAAGGAAAGGTAAATTTCCGGTTGCAAGATGTTTTCAATGTAAATGTAAGTGAAAGAAAGTGGAATGTTATTATAAGCAATCCTCCTTATATTTGCTGTAAAGAGCATACGTCAATGTCTGATAATGTACTCAAACATGAACCACATATTGCGCTATTTGTACCTGACGATGACCCTTTACGTTTCTATAGAGCTATTGCTAATATTGGAAAATCAGCTTTAATAAAAGGAGGCTCTCTTTATTTTGAAACTAATCCTTTATATATTAATGATATAAAAAACATGCTCGAAGATATAGGCTATACAATGATACAATACAGGAACGACCAGTTTGATAAACAACGATTTATAAAAGCTACTCTTTTTTTATGATACAAAAGAAACCTATAACAGAAGAACAAGCTCTAAAAAAAATGGGCAATTTCTGTGCAAAAGCTGAACATTGTTCAAGCGAGATAATGGACAAGATGTACAAAATGGGGCTTTCCGAAGAAGCTAAAGTGCGCATCTTAGGGAAACTTTTTGATTATGGATATATCAATGATGAACGTTATACTAAGGCTTTTATAAGTGATAAAATAAAGTATAATAAATGGGGAAGACGCAAAATAGAACAAGCACTGTGGGCAAAGCACATAGATAGTAAGATATATACGCCTGCCCTCGATGCTATACCAGACGAAGAATACCTCACCGTGCTACGCCCACTACTTAAAAACAAATACCCCTCTATTAATGCTAATAACGACTACGAACGATCTGTAAAACTAATAAAGTATGGTCTTTCCAAAGGGTTCTCTTTCGATTTAATTAAACAATGTGTTGATACTGTTATAGATGAGGAAGAACTTTAATATATGGTCGAGCATAATAGACCTAATAGCTCCACGTGAATGTTGTGTTTGCAAAAAGCGATTAAGCCTTTCTGAAGATGTTATTTGTGCTACTTGTACATTACATTTTAACCGAACCAATTACTATTTATCACCTTACGACAATGAGTTAGCAAGATGTTTTTGGGGTAAAATACCTATTGAACGCTGCGTAGCATATCTTTTTTATCAGCATCATACCCAAATAAGTAATGCTATCTATGCTCTCAAATATGGCGATCGTCCCGATATAGGTGTTTTTTTTGGTGAGACTATAGCTAAGATATATACTCGTAATGGCTTCTTCGAAGGAATAGACGCTCTCCTTCCAGTTCCAATTTCCAAATATAGGTATAAACAGCGAGGATACAATCAGAGCCAAATGATAGCAAGGGGGATAAGCAATGTAGTAAATATACCTATATTAAACAATGTTATATGTAGAGATGTTTTCATACAAAGCCAAACAAAACTTGATCGTTGGCAGCGAAATGAAAACGTAAAGAACGCTTTTACCTTGATTAATAAAGAGATAATAAAAAACAAACATCTGCTTATTATAGATGATATTATTACCACGGGGGCTACTATTACCGCAATAAGCAAAGAACTACTAAAGGCTGAAGGGGTAAAACTAAGCATCTGCGGACTGGGATATGCTAAAGACTAATATCACCTGCTCCTAAAAACATAACATATAAAAGCCTGTCTTTATAGATATATTATAAAAAGAAAACGTTATCGTTAATAAACTTTTATTTTTTAACTATACCCATATTAAATGCTTTTATTATAAATGGTAAATAAAAGGTAATACATAAGATTGAAGATAAAAGGGAGAGCTATCTCAAAAAAAATATGTAAGTTTGCAGATACAAACAATCACTTATAATTCATTTTATGGAAGATCTAAAGAAAGTTTTTGCAGGAAAGCTCCTAAGTATTAAAGCCATCAAGTTACAACCAAACGACCCTTTTACATGGGCCAGTGGGTGGAAATCTCCTTTTTATTGCGATAACCGTAAAACATTATCTTATCATGATGTGCGCTCCTTTGTAAAAACAGAGTTGGTACATGCCATCTTAAAACACTTCTCTGAAGCCTCTGCCGTTGCAGGAGTAGCTACTGGGGCTATTGCACAAGGTATGCTTGTGGCACAAGAGCTGGCTTTACCTTATGCATACGTACGCCCTAAACCAAAAGATCATGGTATGAAAAATCAAATAGAGGGCGAACTTCCTAAAGGATCGAAAGTGGTAGTAGTAGAAGACCTTATTTCTACAGGTGGCTCTTCTCTAAAAGCTGTAGCTGCTCTACGTGAAGCAGGATTAAAGGTAGTAGGTATGGTGGCTTCTTACACCTATGGTTTCCCTATAGCAGAACAAGCATTTAAAGAAGCTGGTGTAGAGCTTGTTACTCTTACCGATTATGAGCATGTAGTAGAAAAAGCTTTAGAAACAGGATATATAAAACAAGGTGATGTTGCGCTATTAAACAACTGGCGTAAAGACCCTTCTAATTGGAATAAATAAAATGAGTAAATTTGAAAGTAGTATAAAACAGATTGCTTATCCACAAGAAGATGTGTATAATATGCTAAGCAATCTAACTAATATAGAACGTATAAAGAGCCAGATCCCTGATGATAAGCTAAAGGATCTTACCTTCGATGAAGATACAATATCTATATCTGTAAACCCTGTTGGGAAAATATCCATGCGCATCATTGAGCGTGATGAACCTAAAACTATAAAGTTTGCCAGTGAAAACTCGCCCTTATCTTTTAATTTTTGGATACAAATACTCCCTACAGACGATTCTTCATCTAAAATAAAGCTTACTATAGACGCCAATATTCCTTTTTTTGCAAAAGGCATGGTAGCAGGGCCACTACAGGAAGGTGTAGAAAAAATAGCCGATGCGTTAGCCATGATACCATATAGTAGCGCAAAATAGCTCTTCTTTTATACATTTTTTACGGATTTTATTATAATGAACATTACAAAAAGAGATGGCAGCATAGAAGCTTACACACCATCTAAAATAATAATAGCAATAAGTAAAAGCTTTATAAGCACCGAAAATACAGGGCATCAGAAAGAAATAGAAGAGATGGCTTTAGAGGTAGAGTGCTTCATAAAAGAGAACACCGACAAGCGCGATGTAGAAAGTATTCAAGACCGTGTTGAGAAGACATTAATGAAACATGGGTTTTTCGATGAAGCTAAAAGCTATATTCTCTTTCGTTGGCAACGCAACGAACAACGCAAATATATAAAAAACATTGCTTTTAATATTGGCGATAATGAGATAGAAAAAGTCCTCAATGGTATTAGGCAAGACTTTCGTAGTGCAGAATACAGCGTAACATTACTTTCAGATAAGTTTATGAGCTTCTCTAAACCTTTAATGACACAAAAGGAAAAGATGAATGCTCTTATTAAAGCTGCCGTAGAACTTACCACTGCAGAATGTCCTAAATGGGAGATGATAGCAGGTAGGCTGCTTAGCTTTCAGATAAATCGTAACATAGACGAGGTAGAACGTAAGCTGGGGATTAGTTCTTTTTATGACAAGATACGCTATCTTACAGATGAAGGGTTATATGGTGGCTATATTTTAGAAAACTATTCTAAAGAAGATATAGCATGGGCAGAAAAACGAATGGATAACAGTCGTAACTACCTTTTCAATTATAGTGGTTTAGACCTTCTATCTAAACGTTACCTAATTCGCACTTTCGATCATAAAATAATAGAGCGCATACAAGAAATGTATATGGGTATTGCCCTGCATCTGGCAATGCCCGAAAAGGAAAACAGGCTCTCTTGGGTAGGAAAAATATACGACTTGCTAAGCAAGCTGGAAGTAACCATGGCCACTCCTACACTCTCTAATGCTCGTAAGCCAAGCCATCAGCTATCAAGCTGCTTCATAGACACTGTACCAGACAGCCTTATCGGCATTTATCGCAGCATTGACAACTTTGCCCAAGTGAGCAAGTTTGGTGGTGGTATGGGAATGTATTTTGGTAAAGTACGTGCCACAGGTGGTGATATTCGTGGCTTTAAAGGTGTTGCAGGCGGAGTAATACGTTGGATGAAATTGGTAAACGACACTGCTGTAGCTGTAGATCAGCTTGGTATGCGACAAGGTGCAGTGGCTGTATATTTAGATGTTTGGCACAAGGATATTCCTGAATTTTTACAGTTGCGCACAAATAACGGTGATGATCGTATGAAGGCTCACGACATCTTCCCTGCCGTATGCTACCCTGACTTGTTTTGGCGTATGGCAGAACAAAACCTTGATCAGAATTGGGTTTTATTCTGTCCTAATGAGATTTTACGTGTTAAAGGATATGCTTTAGAAGACTTCTATGGCGAAGAATGGGAACGCCACTATCAGGAATGTATAGACGACACACGCCTTTCACGCCGTGTTATAAGCATAAAAGACCTTATCAGGCTTATTCTACGTTCGGCAGTAGAAACAGGTACACCATTTACTTTTAACAGAGATACTGTTAATCGCGCTAATCCTAATGGTCATAAAGGCATTATTTACTGTTCTAACCTTTGTACAGAGATAGCACAAAACATGGCTGCTATAGAAGAAATAAGCCAAGAGGTGAAAACAGAAAATGGCGATAAGGTGGTAGTAACTACCGTTAAGCCCGGCGAATTTGTTGTGTGCAACTTAGCCAGTCTATCCTTAGGCAGGCTACCTTTAGAGGATAAAGACGCTATGTGCGATAAGATTAACACCGTTGTAAGAGCTTTAGATAACGTTATCGACCTCAACTTTTACCCAGTACCTTTTGCTAAAATTACTAATCATCGCTATCGTAGCATAGGGCTTGGGGTAAGTGGTTATCATCACGCCTTAGCAAAACGAGGAATAAAATGGGAAAGCGATCGCCACTTAGAATTTATGGACGAAGTGTTTGAAACTATCAATTACGCAGCTATAAAAGCCAGCTCTGATATAGCCAAAGAAAAAGGCAGCTACGAATACTTCAATGGTAGCGACTGGCAAACAGGAGCTTACTTTAAAAAACGCGATTACCGCAGCGATAAATGGAAACACTTACAGGAAAAGGTACAAACACAAGGTATGCGCAATGCTTATCTTTTAGCTGTAGCACCTACAAGCAGCACAAGTATTTTAGCAGGTACCACAGCAGGGCTTGATCCTATCATGCAACGCTTCTTCCTCGAAGAGAAAAAAGGAGCTATATTACCTCGTGTAGCACCAGAACTGTCTGATAAAACTTACTGGATGTATAAAGGTGCATACTACATTAACCAGCAATGGAGCGTTCGTGCCTCAGGCATTCGACAACGACATATAGACCAAGCACAAAGCATGAACCTTTATATAACAAACGATTACACTATGAGGCAAGTGCTTAACTTATACCTTTTAGCATGGAAATGTGGTGTGAAAACAATATACTATGTTAGGAGCAAGTCGTTAGAAGTGGAAGAATGTGAAAGCTGCGCATCATAAGTAAAAAACTGAAGACTCTTTTACTTTTACTTTTTATGCTCTTGCAAATCATTAAAACTACATTATCAAATTATTAAATTCTCATTTTTTTATTAATATGTCTAAACTTCAACGTAACGCCTTATTTAATCCACAAGGCGACACAGACTTAAGATTACGTCGTATGATAGGGGGCAACTCCACTAATCTTAACGACTTTAATAACATGCGCTACTCATGGGTGAGCGACTGGTATCGACAAGCTATGAACAACTTTTGGATTCCAGAAGAAATAAATTTAGCACAAGATATAAAAGATTACCCCAACTTACCTGCTGCCGAGCGCAAGGCTTATGATAAGATTCTTAGCTTTTTAGTGTTCCTCGACTCTTTGCAAAGCAATAACCTCCCTACTATAAGCGAATATATCACAGCCAATGAGGTAAACCTATGCTTACACATACAAACCTTTCAAGAGTGTGTGCATAGCCAAAGCTATAGCTATATGTTAGACACGATATGCTCACCAGAGGAACGAAATGATATTCTTTATCAATGGAAAACCGATGAACATCTACTACGTCGTAACACTTTTATTGGCGACTGCTATAATGAGTTTCAGGCCAATCGTGATAAGTTTTGCCTTATGAAAGCATGCGTGGCTAACTTTATACTTGAGGGAATATACTTCTACAGCGGATTTATGTTCTTCTACAACTTAAGTAGAAATGGTAAAATGCCTGGCTCTGCACAAGAAATACGCTATATAAATCGTGATGAAAACACCCACTTATGGCTATTTCGTAATATCATTGTAGAGCTAAAACAAGAAGAGCCAGACCTCTTTACACCAGAAAAAGTAGCAGTATATGAAGAGATGATGCGCGAAGGGGTAAGGCAAGAAATAGCATGGGGGCAGTATGTTATAGGTAATGATGTACAAGGGCTTACTCAGCAGATGGTCTACGATTACATACGCTACCTTGGTAACTTACGTTGGAAGAGCTTAGGCTTCGATTATCTCTTTGAAGATAACCAAGCAGAGCCTGCCGATATGCAATGGGTAGCACAATACTCTAATGCTAATATGGTAAAGACAGACTTCTTTGAAGCTAAGAGTACTGCGTATGCTAAGAGTACTGCGCTTATAGACGACTTATAAAAAGCTGCTATCTTATAATAAGAACAAAAACCTTATTTATAGTTTTTACTTTATTTAATAACAAAACAGTAGCTTTATATAATGGTGGAAAGTTAGGCGTAATGATGCTTGGAGCTTCTTAGAAGAGGCAAGCGTCGTTACGCTTTTTTGTCTTTTCAGCCTGCCTTAGCAAAAATATCTGCTCGCCTATGGCAGACAACTCGTCATACCACTCTACACCAAAACGCCTTTTTAAGGGCACTTCCAAAAACTTATAAAGAGGCAGCTGAAGTGCTTCACCCTTCTTTATAGCATCTTTACATATATCCCACTTATGATAGTTTATACCAAAAGTACCGTCGTGAAAGTCTTTCTCCCTTACCGGATAAAGAGCACATGATATGGGCTTAACAAAACTAATACTTCCCTCCCTGTACCTTTTTTCTAAAGAGCATAGACAGTTTTCCTTATCATAACAGGTAAACACACAATCCTTTCCGTTTACTATACTTGTAACAAGGTCGCCATCTATATCAGTATATGCCACACCCTGCTTGTCTATTACTGTCTGTGCAGATGCTGAAAGGTCTTTCCAAACCTCGTCTACAGAGTCTTCTATTTCCATTACCTCATCTATTGTTACAGGTGCGCCAGACTCTCCTTCCACACAACAACGCCCATGACAACTATCTAAATCGCAACAAAAGTTTACTGTAAACAGCTTAGTTGAGACATAAACATTACCCACCAGAACTATCTGCTCCGAAAAAGTATCTCTACTTACCATCTTATTTCCTCTATACCGTTACTCTTTAAATATAAGTTACAACGTGAGAAGTGGTGCTTACCAAACCACCCTCCACGATTTGCTGACAATGGTGAAGGGTGAGAACTGTCTAAAATACAATGCTTAGTAGTATCTATAAAAGCTCTCTTAGAACATGCAAACCTGCCCCAAAGCATAAAGACCAAATGCTCTTTTCTCTGGCTTAATATCTTTATTACTTCATTAGTAAACATGCCCCACCCTATCTTTTTATGACTATTTGCTTTCTGCGCACGCACAGTTAGCGTGGCATTTAGCAATAAAACACCTTGCTCTGCCCATCGTGTCAAGTCGCCAGATAAAGGTATTGGGCTACCTACATCGCTTAACACCTCTTTATAAATATTTCTTAGAGAAGGCGGAACATTAATGCCCTCTGGCACTGAGAAGCTTAACCCCATAGCTTGCCCTTGCCCATGGTAAGGGTCTTGCCCCAGAATAACTACCTTAACCTTACTAAAAGGGCACAGGTTAAAAGCATTAAAGATGAGGCTCTTGTCCGGATAACAGGTGTGTTGCTCATACTCTTGCTGCACTTTTTTATAAAGCTCTGTAAAATAAGGCTTCATAAACTCCTCTTTAAGCTCCTCTTTCCATGATGCGTCTAATAATAAATCCATATTCCTTTTTAACGTAAAAATATACACTTTTAAAGCCGTAAGCACCTAAACCTCATGAATAACATCTGGTATGATCATAGCAAACTTAGCCTCTACCTCTTCCTTAGACATACCTTCTCTGACAGCTATAAATATGGTATCATAACCTGCTATCGTACCTAATATACCATCTATATGAGCCGAATCAATATCATAGGCTAATGCGCTGGCATATCCCTTACACGTCTTTAACACTGCTAACTGCCCCGACATACTAAAAGACAAGCACCCCTCTTGCTGTAAGAGCTTACCAGTAGACAACGGTGTAGATACACGCTTATAGGTTGTCTCATTAGGTAATACATACACATACTTACCATCATGTGAGGCAGCCCTTGCTGCCTTTAGCTGTCTTAGGTCTCTGCTCAATGTAGCTTGGGTAAGCTTATAACCCCTCTTCTTAAGCTCTTTAAGCACATCTGTCTGAGACCCAAGCTCCATACTTGAGATAATAAGCCTCAAAGCCTCTAACCTGCTTTTTTTTACCTTCATCTTTTAATATTCATACCGTTTCTTTTCTTATACAAAACTATATAAAACACTGCATAAAAACAAATACTTTTGCAATAAAAACCATTTTCTTTTATTTCCACTAAAAAAAACAACTATAAAGCCTATATATAAGGACACGTTATGCATAAAGCACGCACACTGTAAAACAAGTGTATGAAGACGAAAAAAGAATATTTTCGTTAAAGTTCCTTTTAAATTCATATTTTCACAGTTTTATTCTAAATAACAATGTAACTTTGCCTTAACTAATATGGAGCTAAGCAGCACACTGAAACAATAATAATGAAAAAAAAATATTTATACCACTTATTATTACTTCTTATAGCAGTAGTAATCGTAATAAGTTGTAAGACAGATGAAGAAGATACACACTTTGGTAACGATCCCTTTACCTCAAGTGTCTTAATAGTATATATGCCATGGACTGGCAATGCCGATAATACTTACGCGGGCTTGTTAGAAGACTTTAAAAACAACATAAAAGGTATTGAAGATGGAATAAAAAAAGAAGGTGGCATTGCTAATGGTCTAAAGATAATGGTGTTTCTAAGCAAGTCGGCAAAAGAATCGGAACTTTATCTATTAACATATAAAGATGGAGCTGTTAAAGAGAATATTGTAAAAACCTATACCTCGGCATACTCTTTTAACACCTCTAAGGGGCTTGCTTCGCTGCTTTCTATAGTTAAGACTTACACTAACGCTGACAGCAAAACAAAGTACGGCCTCATTATAGGTGGACACGGCACAGGGTGGACAGCAAAAGACGCATGGGAAAAATATCCTACCCGCGCTCGCAGGTCTGTAAAAACCGCATGGAAAGCACCACTATTTACAATGACACGCTTCATAGGTAGTGTTTCTGATAAAGAATATGCTATGGACGTAGACGATGTTGCTCGTGGTATAAAACAAGCTGATATAAAGCTACAATACCTGCTCTTTGACAATTGCTATATGGCAAATGTAGAAACTGCCTATGCTCTTAAAGACGTTACCCGTTATCTCATAGCAAGCACAAGCGAGATACTTGCCGTAGGTATGCCTTACAAAGATATGTATGCTCATCTTAACCCAGAAAAACCAAACTATAAAGAGGTAGTAAGCTCTTTTAAAAAGTTTTTCGATACATATCGTTTTCCTTATGGCGCACTTTCTGTTATAGACTGTTCAAAGACTGAACCTTTAGCAGAACAGATGAAAAAGCTAAACCATAAATATACAATACAAGATAACCAGAAAGATTATATTCAGAAGTTAGGAGGATTTAAGCCTACTATCTTCTTTGACATCTTGTCGTATGTAAAACAAATGAAGCCATCTGAAGAGGACTTTTCTATCTTCCGTCAAACATTACAAAGCACCGTTATAGCATCTACTTCTACAAAAGAGCTTTTGAGCGTTTTGTACGGAGGTAATGAAAAGTATATACCTGTAGAAGATTATAGCGGCTTAACCATATCAGACCCTACAACACACCCTGTAGCCCTAAAGACTATAAAAAGCACACATTGGTGGAAGGCAACCCACTAAGAGGGCAAAAAGCTACAGAAAAAGCATTTCTAAAGATAACAGACTAACTATTAAGTTACTATAATGAAAATTAACAAAAAACACGCACAAAACCTTACCTAAAACCATAATATGGTACACCTTTTGTTCGTATCTATAATATTATCAATGATATAAAATAAAATAAAGCATGTCAGCTATATGCTGATGTAAA
The DNA here is from genome assembly GCF_000177355.1 of Prevotella amnii CRIS 21A-A. Classification (NCBI taxonomy): domain Bacteria; kingdom Pseudomonadati; phylum Bacteroidota; class Bacteroidia; order Bacteroidales; family Prevotellaceae; genus Prevotella; species Prevotella amnii. Next base: position 70,808 of record NZ_ADFQ01000027.1, on the reverse strand, counting down.
ATAATAACATAAATAAAAATAAGAGCTAACATGAATTTTGACAACTTTTCTACTCAAACTAACACAAGAGAGCGCGATCTTGCTATGCAAAAAGCTATGCCGGTATTAATGCGCAAAGTATTTACATGGATGACCATGGCACTTGTTATAACAGGCATCACAGCCTACTTTTTAAGCACGTCGCCTGCCATGATGCAAATGTTTCGCACAAGCAGAATGCCCATTTTAATATGTGCCATCATTGAGGTAGGCATTGTTTTTTATGTATCGGCACGCATAAACAGGCTATCACTGCAAAGCGCTACAATGTGGTTTATATTGTTTTCTATTATCAATGGGGCTACATTAGGCTGGATATTTATGGCTTATAACATAGCATCTATAACAAAAACATTCCTTATCACAGCAGGAACATTTGGTGCTATGGCTCTTATAGGATATGCTACAAAACGCGACTTATCGCGCTTGGGCAGCATTCTCATGATGGCTGTCATAGGACTTATAATAGCAGGTGTGGTCAACATCTTTCTAAAAAGCTCTATGATGGACCTCATAGTTAGCGCATTTGGTGTATTAATCTTCACCGGACTAACAGCATGGGACACACAGAACATTAAAAAACAGCTATCTTTAGTAGGCGATGTTAACGAGCAGGCACAAAAAGTAGCTCTCATTGGGGCTTTAAGTCTGTACCTCGACTTCGTTAATCTCTTCTTATACCTATTACGCTTTTTAGGAGATAGAAAGTAAGAAGCACACATATTGTTGTTTGTTTCCAGTAAACATTTCTCAGATGTTATGATTAAGGGCTAAAACCTATATATGGTTTTAGCCCTTTTCGTTGTTTTAACCCAAATCGGTCGTTAGAATGAGAATGTATTTTTTGAGCTTATTTTGTGATTTATTTTGCATATATCAAAGGAGCATAGCGGGCTATGTAACTGCAAATATAGGCAAAATAAAGCTAAAATAAGGCAAAAAGACATCTCATAAGTTTCGGTAAATAGATAGACAAGCCCTAAACTATTCTAATGATCGATTTGGGTTTAACCTAACTCTCTCTTTAAAGCCTTATAAGCCTATAAAACAACCTTTCTGAGAAAAAAGCCTACACTTAAAGCTGTAAAAGGCAAAAGTTAAAGCAGTAAAAGGAAAGGTTTAGCGAGGAAAAATAAATTATTTTAAAAGCATTTTTAGATTATTTTTAGTATAAAAATAGCTTATTTTTCTTTTTCGTCTTTATTTTCCTTCCTCTTAAATGCTCATCTATAGCTCATTTATAGCTAACGGTTTGTAAAAAGAAAGATAATCATAGCTTTTCTTTTAGCTATCTCTAACCACATATCTTTCTTTTATACCATACCGCTAACTATTTAAAAAAAAAAGATTATTTCTTCTTTACGGGATAAGTCCAATCACTTTTCCCATCGTCTTCTGGGCGATGAATAAGGTAGCCTTCCTTCTCATCTTTTTGATTCTTGCGTGGCGCAAGCGGTCCGAACTCGTCAGTGCTTATATCAGTTACCAAGCGTACACCATAGTGCTGCGTATTATTTAGCCAAAACTTACGAGTAATTCCCTCCCTATTATAAACTCTATAATACATGGTATTATTACCAGATTCATCATCTCTAATGCCTTGGCCAACATAATATTTATTATGTACTCTCGTGAAGAAAGTTATACTCCAAATCTTTTTTGATATACTATATGGATACCCCACAGCAGGCAACACACGGTAACAATCTGCCTTATATAAAGGGTTCTGCGTCGAACACTGACCCCACCAACGCTCGTCTATAATATCTTTTACGCTAACATTAGCATGCCCTATCCATCGGCTCTGCACAACAATACGCATACCTCTATTGTCGCTGCTTAAGTTATTATCACCTCCTGCATCAAGCACACGCCAGCGATACACACACCTGTAACGGTTACCTATGATGCTACGGTTTCTATTCTCTATCTTTGATGCCTCTTTGTTGTCTCCACAAAAGCGTATAGCATAAAACTCAAGAGGGTTGTTAGGGTTATGCATATAGTAGCCATAAAACAATGGCCTGGTTTGCCAAAACTTATCTTCTCTATAAGCATCGTTCCCACCAGCATCAGAAATAGGCTCTCTTGTGTCATCTTCGTTAGGGCTATATAGCTCATAGTATGGGTTAGGTGCTGAATTTATATCAGAATATTTGAAAAGGTCTTTATACAATTTTATTTCATATATGCTTTTAATTATATTAGGGAAGCATATTCCAAAATCCTCACTACTTGGTACATGATAGCCTTCAGGTAGATAGCTTCTATCTTTCTTTATAAAGCGCATCTTAAACTGACCACCCTTAACTGACCAATCAGATACATACCCTACTTCCTTTTCATTAGTATGCTGAAGGTTATCTCCATGAAAGCCCTTACTCTCTGTGCGGCTATTAGTTACAGCAAGACGCTCAAGAGGGTTTGCCCATGGATATTTTAGCTTTCCGCCTTCCATAGTGCTATACCGTGGGCGGCATACTCCAAGCTCTACTAAGAAGGCTTTTCCTGGCTTTTGCTTAAAGTCGAAAATATTATATTCCCCCGACTTTAGTTCACGCTCTTTAGCTGCATAAAGCCATTCGTTAGCATAATCGTATTTTTTACCTTTTTTCTGCTTACAACCAAGCATAAAGCCTCCACGCTCGGCAGTCATCTGCGAGGTACCCACCTGCTCTGTGTGAGGCACAGGCATACCCCATACATAAAAGTCGTCATAACCAGTCTTGTTATTTTTACGCATAGCGTTTGCGTCAAAGGTATATCTATACTCATATATAGCAGGACCCCAATCATTAGCATGTTTACTTTCCTCGTATCCTGTCTGAGTGGAAGTGTTATTAAAATGCGGACGCATATCGTATACATAATTCCAGAAAAAGTTACCTTCTATGCTATTATTCCATGGGCGTATCTCACAGTCTACCCCAGCTGTGTAATCTTCTTTTAAGTCATCATCCTTTGTTCTAATCATGGTTTGTGGCATCATAAGAAATCCACCATTAGCCGTAAGCTGCGAGCTGGCAAAAGTATATCTACATGCCTCAAGTGGCACCAACTTCTCATCGCGCTTAATACGAAAATGTAACAGCGTTCCCATAGGTTTAAAGTTCCACTGATGCAAGCTTATCTTGTTGTCTTCTTTTATGTCTAACTTAGTCCACCCCGTTGTAAACGGTGCTGTTACCTGTATGTGCCCTTTACTATCTATAGTGTTATGCTTAGGCGAATGGTTAGGATCGAAGTCTACATAGAAATGATAAAGCCTCTCGGCAAGCTTACGTTCAGCCTCTTTAAGCTTAGTATTATTACGCGCTTCATCGTATTCCTTATTATATTCTCCTCCTATAATACCACATATATACCAGTTTTCTCCCTTCTTAATATTCACTTTATTATTACCTTTTAGCCAGTGAAAAGTTACTTCCTTTGTAGAATATAACCTCACACCACCGCCGGGCATAGTTTGTTGTATGTCCCATTCCAGCTCTCCAGCACCTAAAATAATATCTTTAGGGTCAATGGCATCGCTCCAACCTATCTTCTTTCTTGGCTTATCAGGCTCTTTAACAATAAAAACTCTTGCTTTAAGCTCAGAGCCTTCTGCTAAAGGCATATATTTCTCGTTGAGAGAAACAGCACGGCTTGTTGGCTCTATAGTAGGGTCTATAGGCTTACTTACATCAGGCAACTGCATTCCTGCATCTGCAGTTATAGAAACAGTAGACTGTGCAAGCTCAATGCCGTCCTTACCCTCTACTTTATTTAAAATCTTAGTTTTCCCAGCTATACCCTCATCACTGCATGAGGCAAACATGATATTAACAACTGCCAAAACCATCATTATCCCTAATGTTTTAACCATTGTTTTCTGTCTTAATAGTATCTGCATTTTATTCATTTCTTTATATAATGTATTATATTATTTTCTTCTTCAGCACTTCTATTACCAGAGTTTTGTGGGCCATCTCCTTCATCTCCGTTCAAAGTACCGTCATAATGAAAACCTTCCAAGTTACCCGAAGCCTCCATAATATTAGACGCTTCCATCTTTATTACCTCACAGGTAGGCGGTATATACAAACACTTTCTTTTGCTGTCTTTATGCATGTTTTTTTAAATAAGAAAAATTATTATGTTGTAATGAAATATTTTTATATAAGCATTTATACGTAATACATAAGCTATAAAGCATAACCCTTAGCCTTTTTAAGAGCTTAAAACCTATCCTTTTTGCAAAAGAAAAGAGATGTTTTTTTAAACATAACATATCCAGAGACACGACAATACAGCCCTGCTCAGCCCTATGAAAAGACCAAAGAAGAAGCACTTTTAATCGCAAATTGATAAAAAAGGTTAAATAACGGGGGGGGTAATAACTAATATTAACAGTTTACTTGATGTATATATCTTTTTACCCAATCCTTTTAGGCAAGCAAAACTTGTGCTTAAGCATAACGCACCATATCGTTTTAGCTTATACATATATACACTGAAAAAATTATCCATTACCTTATACATTACTCTTTACATCATAACATAAAGAGATATTATAGCTTTATGTTTTATTTATGTGTGCAAAGTTAAACATTTATATCTGAACAAAAGCACTTTATCTAAAAAAAACAATAATAATTAAATAAAGCTATAAACTATTGGTTATATAAAAAACATTGTCTACCTTTGTAGCATCATTTTATGGGTAAAAAGATTTATAGGGATTCTGACAGCAAGCAATACGTGTTGGAATTCTTTTATTTTTATATCTGTTTAAAACAAGTAGAATTAATATATATAACACGAAATAATTATGGCATACATGTCACAAGAGGGCTATGACAAGCTCGTTGAAGACCTTAAACAACTTGAATCCGTAGAGCGTCCAAAGGCATCGGCAGCTATAGCAGAAGCAGCCGATAAGGGCGATTTAAGTGAAAACTCAGAATACGATGCTGCAAAGGAAGCACAACGCCACCTTGAAGCAAAGATACTTGAGATGAAAAAAACTTTAGCCGAAGCTAAGATAGTAGACACTTCACGCTTAAGCACTGAAGCTGTACAGATACTTTCTACAGTAGAGATGACCAACATCGATAACCAAACAAAGATGACTTACACCATTGTAAGCGAAACAGAGGCTAATATTAAGCAGGGCAAGATATCTATTAAGACACCTATTGCGCAAGGACTCTTAAACAAAAAGGTGGGCGATATAGCCGAGATAACAATCCCTCGCGGAACAATAAAACTAAGAATAGATAAGATTTCTATTGATGCATAAATAAAAAAAAGGAGGTTATTATGAGTATCTTTAGCAAAATTGCCGCAGGCGAAATACCAAGTTATAAATGTGCTGAAAATGACAAGTTTTATGCTTTTCTCGACATCAATCCTGTAACAAAGGGGCACACACTGGTAATTCCTCGTAAAGAGATAGACTATATATTCGACATGGAAGACGACGACTTGGCTGACTTTCAGATCTTTGCAAAGCGTGTAGCCAAGGCTCTTAAAGAGGTGATACCTTGTAAGAAGATAGCTCAAGCCGTGTATGGCTTAGAAGTAAACCATGCTCACATACATCTTTTGCCTATAAACAAAGAAGAAGATGCTAACTTTCATTCTCATGTTACAATAAGCAATGAAGAGCAAAAGGAAATAGCCGAAAAAGTATTTGCAGCTTTTTCTGCACATAAATAACATACAAAACAAAAGGGTGCGGAAAGCAAATAAACAGACATTTGCTTTCCGCACCTTTTTCGTTTCTCTACCCTAAGGCAAAAGCCTTTATATCATGATGCTTGCTCCATTCGGCTCATTCCTTTCCTATAATAATAATAATAAAGAATGCCTGCTAATGTGAGCGATATAGGAAAGGCTGCCCACACACCAACAATACCTCCATGAAAATATATACCTAAAAGATAAGACATAGACAAAGAGGTAAGAAAATAAGACACAAAAGCTACACCCATAAGTGGTTTTACATACCCTATTCCACGCAGCGAATTAGCATAATTTACCTGCATACCATCGCCAAACTGGTATATCATAAAAGGCACTACCAGCATAGCAACAAGCTGCTGCACCTGCACATTATCCGTAAAAATCCCCCCTATGATATGCCTACAACAAAAGATGGGTATACAGGTAATAAAGGCTAAAAGCAAAATGAGATGAAGCCCGGCTCTCGAGGTTATCCATACTGCACCCCAGTCTTTACGCCCGGCAAAGTTACTTGTGCGCACAGCTACCGCAGCGGCTAAACCATAATATATCATATAGCCAAGCTGGGATATAGTAAGCATAACCTGATGAGCTGCAAGAGCTATAGTTCCTATCCACCCTACCATAATGCTCGAAGCTCCAAAAGCAGCTGCCTCTAATCCCATTTGGAAAGAGAGAGGCCAGCCTAAAGAGTTTTGTTCTTTAAAATCTGCCCATGAAAGCTTTCCTTTACACCAACCTTCAGCATACACCTTATAACGTCTATGCCTTCTAAAAAGAGTAAAAAGGATTAAAGCCATTACAACACGTGCAAACAAAGTAGAAAGTCCGGACCCATTAAGCCCCATATCAGGAAAGCCAAAATGCCCAAATATCAGCACCCAGTTACCAAAGATGTTCATCACGTTACCCACTACGATAACACACATAGCTGTAAGCGTGTCTGTGATACCATCAAAAAACTGCTTAAAAGTGTTAAACCATGAGATAAATGGCAATGATACATACTGTATAAGGTAATAATCCTTTATAAGAGGTAACAACTCTTTTGGCTGTCCTAAATGCTCTACATTAAGATATAATATCCCCATTGCTACCATCAGTATTATGGCAGTAACAGTGTTAGCAACAAAAGCATTTTTCATTACTTCGCCTATACGCGAAGGTCTACCTTGCCCAAAAAGCTTGCCCACGATAGGCGTAATTGCATACGAAAAACCCAACGACATAAGTATAGCCAACGCAAAAACATTATTTACAAAAGCCGCAGCAGCCAGCTCGTATGTGCTATGATGACCCACCATAAGAGTATCGGCAAAGGACAAAATAATATTACCTAACTGCCCTACTATGATAGGCACACCTAAAAAAATAAGATTTTTATAATGTGTTGTGTAAGTTGATAAATGATACGACATTTCTTTTTTATTATTTTATAGCTAACACCCTTACATAAGAACAATATACATGGGACAAGCTACGCGATAAGCATACGAGGGTACAAAGTTACTACTTTTTTAGCTTGATATGACTGTAAAAAGTTATAAAAGAATCTTTATAAGATATTTTTCCCTATCTTTCGCTCTTGCCAAACCTAATGTTTTTATTAACTTTGCCAATCCAAAACTATTTTATTAAACAACATTTTCAGGATATTTTTTATTAATAATATAATTTAAAACATCAAAACATTAACTATCTCATGAACACTTTAAATAAAAAAGTATTCTTTCCCATAACACAATTTATGCGACAAGAAAAGTCTGGCGGAATAGTATTAGCAGTCGCCGTAGTAATAGCTCTTATCATGGCTAACTCACCTTGGCGCACCGCTTTTGCTCATTTCTTTGAATACCATTTAGGTTTTATTGTAAACGGCAAGCAGTATTTTAACTTTTCTATAGAGCACTGGATTAATGACGGGCTTATGTCGCTATTTTTCTTTGTAGTAGGCTTAGAGCTCAAACGTGAGTTTATTGGTGGTGAGCTACGCGACATAAGAAAAGTAACCTTACCTATAGGAGCAGCCATTATGGGTATGATAGTACCTGCAAGCATCTTTCTATCACTCAATTTCGGTACTGAAGTATCTAACGGCTGGGGAATACCTATGGCTACAGATATAGCCTTTGCACTTGCTTTAGTATATATGTTAGGCGACAAAGTGCCACTATCTATAAAAGTATTCTTAACTACTTTAGCCATAGTAGACGACCTTGGGTCAGTTATAGTGATAGCCCTCTTCTATACTTCTAATATATCTTTTATAAATATTGTTATAGGAGTAGCGTTTCTGCTAATAATGATGATAGCTAATAAGATGGGGGTAAAAAGTGTGTTATTTTACGGACTACTGGGAGTTTGTGGTGTGTGGACAGCCTTTTTAATGTCGGGTATTCATGCTACAATAGCCGCTGTGTTAGCAGCTTTTATGATACCTGCTGATGCAAAAATACCTGAAGCCACCTTCATGGCTCGGCTACGCCGCCAGATAAGGCTCTTCGCTCAGGCTGAAGGTAATGATGTAAGAACCTTAGAACACGAACAGGTAGAAATTATTACTCAGGTAAAAGCTGAAGCCATAAATGCCCTTCCACCACTACAACGCCTCGAACATGGTATGCACTCCTTTGTCTCTTTCGTTATAATGCCTATTTTTGCCTTAGCAAATGCCGGGGTCAACTTTATAGATATGGACATTACAAGCATCTTTTCTAATAACATCAGCATAGGGGTTATGATGGGATTGTTAATAGGAAAACCACTTGGCATTGTGGTTGCCGTATGGGTATTAACAAAAGTAGGGTTAGGCAAATTATCACAAGATATGTCATGGCGACGCATCTTTGGTATAGGCTTCTTAGCTTCTATAGGTTTTACTATGTCCATTTTTGTAGCATCGTTAGCTTTTGCTGAACCTAATTTCCATATACAAGCCAAAATAGGCATATTTGTAGCTTCCATAATTGGTGGCTTCATAGGATATAGATTACTAAAAGTATAATGCTATAACACTTACATTCTACAAGTAAGCCTTACTTAGTATATCACCTTATATAAAAATGTCCATTAACTATAAAAAAAGCACGAATGCTTGATATGTATCAAAAACAGCACCGCTTCTATATATTTTTATTCCATTTTTCTTGTGTGTGTGCGAAAACAGTACTAACTTTGCATCATCAAAAAACAAAAATAGATTGTTTAGGTTAGTAGTAATAGATTTAGGTTTTTAGTTATTTAGTTTAAGGTAAGAACAAAAGCGATTGTTCAGGATTAACAAGTTCAATACAGGTTTTAGTCAAAGTAATAAAGATTGATTTAAGATTTAGGATAACAATTGATGCAAGATTTTGGGGAGCACCGTGAGGTGTGAACCATAAATCAAGCTTCAAAAAAAACAGAAATTATTAGTTTTCATTAAAAATATAAAAGAGTATCGATCACAAATCGGTACTCTTTTTTTACATTACAAATAATTATTTTTATCCTATTCTAAAAAGATTTGATTATCTTTTTAGAATAGGATATTATCTATACTCAATCAAATAAAACGCTTTTGTAAACTATGCAAAGCTGCTATCAACAGCACAATATTCTATATATATGCCACAATAACATCGTTATCAAGGTAGACAAATCTGCCCTGCAAAGGGTACTATCATTTATGTTATTTATTTTGCTCTAAAGCGTTCTGCTTGCGAACGTATAAGCTCTGCATCATCAAAGTAATTTATCTGCATGGCAGCACGCACCTCGTCCATAGTTTTAGCAGCTTCTGCACGTGCCACTTCACTACCTTTTTTAAGAATATTATACACCTCTGGAATATCTTGCTCAAAGGTATGACGCCTAGCACGTATAGGCTCAAGTATCTTATTAAGAACACTATTCAAAAGCTTTTTACATTTCATATCGCCCACTCCACCTGCTGTATAGGCTGCCTTTAGCTCTTCTATATTAGCAAATTCTGGCCAAAACTCAGCAAAATCCTCATCGGTAGAAAACGCATCAAGATAGGTAAACACAGCGTTACCTTCTACATGTCCAGGATCAGATACATTAATATGAGCAGGATCAGTATACATTCCACGTACCTTTTGCCAAACAGTATCAGCACTGTCAGATAGATAAATACAGTTTCCTAAGCTCTTACTCATCTTCTCTTTACCATCAGTACCGGGCAAACGGCGTGCAGTAGCATTCTGTGGCAGCATTATATTAGGCTCAACTAATACTGGTGCATATATCTGATTAAAGCGTCTTACTATCTCACGAGTAACCTCTATCATAGGCTCTTGATCTTCACCAGCAGGCACTGTTGTACCTTTAAATGCTGCTATATCTGCAGCTTGCGAAACAGGATAAGCAAAGAATCCCATAGGAATATTAGCCTCAAAATTGCGCATCTTAATCTCTGTCTTCACAGTAGGGTTACGCTGTACACGACTAACAGTGATGAGATTCATAAAATAAGTGGTAAGCTCGGCAAGCTCCGGTATCATACTCTGAATATAAAGCACACATTTAGAAGGATCTAAGCCAACAGATAAATAGTCTAGTGCTACTTCTATAATGTTTTGTCTAATCTTTTCAGGATTATCAGCATTATCAGTTAGTGCCTGCACATCTGCCATAAAAACAAACATTTTATCGTAATCCCCAATGTTTTGTAGCTCAACTCGACGGCGTAACGAACCTATATAATGACCAAGATGAAGTTTTCCGGTAGGACGATCGCCTGTTAGAATAATTTTTCTCATTGTATATTTTTTATTTTATATATCTAAAATAGAATCCTGTTTTCTATAAAACTTCCCTTGCAGGCGCACTTATTCTTGATCTGAAGAATTTTCTGTTTGTGTGGAGTCTGTAGGTAAATACTGCTCTTTTCTTTCTGTAGAAACCTTTTCCTCTTGTTTTACTTGTGGTGCAGTCTCTACCGTATCTGGCACAGGAGGTGTTGTCGGCTCTGGCTCTGGCTGCTCATACGGAATAGTATCCATTACTGTTGTTTGTGGCTGAACAGGTTGCTCTGCGCCTGAAGGCTGCAGATAAAAATAAGCTCCAGCACAAACACATATAAATACTAACACACCTAATATGCTCCAAAGCATAATAGCAGAATGACTTTCCTTTGCCTTTTCTAATGTATAAGGCTTGTCATAAGAAGGCTCTTTATGAGGAATATATTCTTGATCTTTGCCTACTATTGGCAAAGTTATATCCATAATTCCTCCACAATGAAAACATTTACACTCTACCGTAGAGCCTTCTTCGGCATCTATTATAAACTTAGAACCACAGTTATCACAAGTTATCTGATACTTCATAGCTTTACCTTACTTAGTACTTTATATGAAGCTCCTGCAAGCGAAGCTACATATTCTTCTCCAGAAGCACCACTTTTTAAACGAAAATTAGTATCTTTCTCCAAACGTTCCATAAGAGTGCTAAAGGTAGAAATATCGCTAATTTCAAATCCACCACCACTACGTTTCAAGCCCTGAGCCTCTATAAAATGCTTATTATTAGGACCGAAAATGACAGGTTTTCCCCATACTGCTGCCTCAAGAACATTATGAATACCTACACCAAAACCTCCCCCAACATACGTTATATCGCCATAACGATAAACAGAAGAGAGCAAACCAAAACAATCTATTATTAATACATCAGCATTATAAACAGCATCTTCAGTGGTCTGCGTGTAACATACTACATTCTTATTTTGTAATAAAGACTTTATGCTCTTAATATGATTTTCGTTAATAACATGTGGAGCTATAATAAGTTTCCAATCAGAACGAGTATTAAAATATTTCAAAAAAACACTCTCATCTGGCTGCCAAGAAGAACCAGCTACAAAGACCTTAGGCTTATTATCTTCTGAAAGATGGATAAAACTTTCTATAATAGGTAACTGCTTACAATATTCTTTTATATTTAAAACACGATCAAAACGTGTATCACCTACTACAGTACTGTTTTTTACACCTATACCATTTAATAGCTGCTTACTCTCTTCATTTTGCACAAACAAATGAGTAAAACAATGAAGCACCCTACTATAACCTCCTCCATACCATTTAAAGAAGACCTGTTCAGGACGAAATATACTAGAAACACTGTAAGTAGGTATACCACGATGCTGAAGTATATGAAGATAATTATACCAAAACTCATATTTTATAAAAAATGCCATAACAGGACGAATGGCACGAAGAAAAGCACGAGCATTAATAATAGTATCTATTGGGAGATAAGTAACAATATCTGCTACAGCATAATTCTTACATACCTCATAGCCTGAAGGTGAAAAGAAAGTTAAGAGTATCTTGTGCTCTGGATATTCCTTACGCACCCTCTCTATAAGTGGACGCCCTTGCTCAAACTCTCCTAACGAAGCAGCATGAAACCAAACATATTTAGCATTAGGATCTATTTTCTCTCGTATTACTTTAATAGCAACACGCTCACCACGCCACATCTTTCGCAGCTTCTTACTAAAGCAGCTACCCACTGCTATACAAAACTGAGTAAGATACATGATTATGTTATACATCTGCTATTATGCTTTATATATTGCTAGATAATTAACCTAATATCTTTATAGCCTTATATATACGATCAAGGGTCTCTTCCTTACCTAAAAATGCTGAAATATCAAACATACCAGGACCTTTTCCCTCGCCAACAAGGGTAAGACGAAAAGCATTCATAACATCGCCAAGCTTATAGCCCTTATCCTCTACCCACTTCATTACTATAGCCTCTTGCCCTGATATAGTAAAATCGTCTATGCCTTTCAATACCTCAGCAAGCTCACTCATCTGCTTAGAAGAATATTCTTTCCAACGCTTTCTAACAGTCTTTTCATCATAGGTAATAGGAGGAATAAAAAAGAATGAACAAAGACTCCAAAGATCTTTTACAAAATTTACACGATCCTTCATCATGTGAACAACTTGCGTAATCTGCTCCATAGAAGCATTTACACCATTGTTTGCTACTATAGGGGCAAACAACTGAGCTATTTCTTTATCGGTCTTTTTTAGTATATATTCATGGTTAAACCATATACCTTTCTTATAATCAAATTTAGCCCCGCTCTTAGAACATTTAGATATATCAAAGGCTTTAACAAGCTCATCAAGTGAAAATATTTCTTGTTCAGTGCCAGGATTCCAACCTAAAAGGGCAAGGAAATTGACAACTGCCTCTGGGAAATAACCACTTTCACGGTATCCTGAACTAACTTCATGAGTTTTAGGATCAACCCATTCTAAAGGAAAAACAGGGAACCCTAACCTATCACCATCACGCTTGCTTAGCTTACCCTTACCTTCCGGCTTTAACAATAATGGTAAATGAGCAAAACTTGGCATAGTATCTTCCCAGCCAAATGCGCGATAAAGAAGCACATGCAATGGCGCACTGGGCAACCACTCTTCACCACGAATAACATGGGAAATATCCATCAAATGATCATCTACTATATTTGCAAGATGGTAAGTAGGTAATTCATCTGCACTTTTATAAAGAACCTTATCATCTAAGATGTCTGTTTTAATGCAGACATCACCACGAATCATATCTTTAACATGAACCTCTTCACCCGGATCTACCTTAAAACGTACCACATACTGTTTACCGTCATCTATTAAAGCCTTTACTTCTGCCTCTGAAAGGGTAAGAGAATTGCGCATCTTTCCACGAGTATGTGCATCATACTGGAAATTTTCTATCTCAGCACGCTTTGCCTCTAACTCCTCTGGAGTATCAAAAGCTATATACGCTTTACCATTAGAGAGCAATTCATCAACATATTTTTTATATATATCACGACGCTCGCTCTGACGATAAGGGCCTTTATCTCCTCCAAAACTAACGCCCTCATCAAACTGTATTCCAAGCCATTTAAACGACTCTATAATATATTCTTCTGCACCATTTACAAAACGATGTGAATCAGTATCTTCTATACGGAACACTAACTTTCCGCCATTTTGTTTTGCAAAAAGATAATTAAACAAAGCTGTACGCACACCACCAATGTGCAAAGCACCTGTTGGACTAGGTGCAAAACGTACTCTTACTTTTCTTTCAGACATTGTTTTTCTATTAATAGTTTGTGCAAAATTAGTGTTTTTTTTCGATGATACACTATTTTTTTCGTATTTTCGCATATTATTAGAATAACAGCAAACACAAAAATATATGATTCAATTCAACTATAAAAAGAATAACTATTGGCGTAACTTAATTGTAATGATACTACTAATCATAGTAGTTACTGCTATTATTTCTTTCTTTTTACCTAAAAATAAAGGCAAGTTCTTTCACTACGAAGAGGGAAAACCATGGCTTTATGGGCAATTAATTGCTAAATTCGACTTTCCTATATTTAAAACAGAAGAAACTATAAAACAGGAACGCGACTCTATCTTAAACAATTTCCAGCCTTATTATCATAAACAAAAAAATGTAGAAACAAAAAATATAAAGGCTTTTGAAGATGCCTACAAAGCTGGTATTCCTGGTCTACCTACCTATTATAATAATATTATTATAAAACGTTTTCATAAGATTTACTCCGTAGGTATAATGGATCCGCAGCAATATAATAATATTGCAAAAGATACAAATGCACTTATCAGAATAGTAACAGATAAACAAGCTGTAAGCACACCTTTGAAAAATGTATACTCAACAGCTGCGGCTTATGAACAGATTTTCATGGATCCACAGCTATCTCCTTACAGGGCAACACTACAACAATGTAACCTAAATGACTATATAGAGCCAAATCTTATATACGATAAAGACAGAAGTGATGCAGAAGCAAATGATATGTTAAGCCTTTTACCACAAGCTTCGGGCATGGTTTTAGAGGGACAAAGCATAATAGACAGAGGTGATATTATAGATGCCAAAACTTATAGAATACTTAATTCCTTTGAACAAGCTATGGAAAAACGTAATGCTTCACAAAATGAAGTATTATCAACCATTATAGGACAAACACTTTATGTATTCATTTTAATGGTACTTTTCACTTTTTATCTAAACCTTTTTAGGAAAGATTACCTTAAAAAACCTCGTACTTTAGGACTGCTTTATGCTACTATTGCCCTTTTTTCTATCATTACCTCAATAATGATAGAGCATGCTATGCTTAGTATATATATAATACCTTTTGCTATGGCAGCAATATTTACGCGCGTTTTTACCGATTCACGTACAGCCTTTATCACCTACGTTACAATGATATTAATATCTGCTGCAGCCGTAAAATATCAATACGAATTTATTGCTCTACAGCTTACTGCTGGGTTAATAGCCATTTACTCTTTGCGCGAATTGGCTAAGAGAAGTCAGATTTTTGTTACTGCTATAGTCGTTACTCTCGGCTCTGGGGCTATGTATTTAGCACTACAACTTACACAAGTCAGCAACTTCTCTCAACTCAATCATTCCATTTATCTTTACCTTATCATAAATGGTATTTTCCTTTTGTTTACATATCCATTAATGTTAATTATAGAAAAAACTTTCGGCTTCATATCCACCGTTACAATGTTTGAGCTTTCTAACACTAACAACCAGCTTCTTAGACAGCTTAGCGAGACAGCTCCGGGCACCTTTCAGCATTCTATTACTGTAGGAAACCTTGCAGTAGAAATAGCTAATAAAATAGGTGCTAAAGCACAGCTATTACGTACTGGTGCTTTATATCATGACATTGGAAAAATGATAAATCCTGTGTTCTTTACAGAAAATCAAGCAGGCGTTAATCCACACGACAAGCTAACAGACATTGAAAGTGCACGTATCATTATAAGTCATGTTACATATGGATTAAAACTTGCAGAACAAAACAGACTACCCGCTATGATAAAAGATTTTATATCTACACATCATGGTGCAGGAATAGTTAAATATTTCTATATTCATTATCAAAATGAGCACCCTGATGAAGAGGTTGATGTTACACCTTTTCGCTATCCTGGTCCTAACCCTTTTACACGTGAACAAGCTATCTTGATGATGAGCGATAGCGTAGAAGCTGCCTCTCATTCGCTAACAGAATACTCTGAAGAGGCTATAAGTAACCTTGTTAATAGGATTATAGATGAACAAGTAGAACAAGGAAGTTTTAACGATGCTCCTATAACCTTTCTTGATATTACTACTGCAAAAAGTGTTTTAATAGAGCGATTAAAAGCTATTTATCATACACGAATACAATATCCTAAACTTAAAAGTGAAATTTTACAAAGCAAGTAAATATAAAAAACGGTCTTTTTAATTATTTATAAATAAGTTGTTTATAAAGGTTTTAAGAGAAAAAGAAATAACATCTTAATAAAGAAAACGTTATAAAACAATAGAAAAGTTTGGATATTTAGGACAAACAGAATACCTTTGCACCTGTATTTTAGGTAACAACTTAATTAAAAAAGTTAAAAAAATTATGAAGACTAAAGTTTTTGCAACGATTGGTTTATTAGCAACAACGCTTACTGCTAATGCAGGTGGGCTTCTAACAAATACCAATCAGAGCATTCCTTACTTACGTTCTTTGGCAAGAACTGGTGCTATTGGTGTAGATGGAGTTTATTTTAATCCTGCTGGTGTAGCATTTTTATCCGATGGATTTCATCTTAGTTTAGGTGTTCAGAATATATACCAAACTCGTACAGTACTATCAGGTATAAATATAAAAGGCTTAGAAAATACTCCTTTTTATCAGCCTTTCAAACTTAATGGTGGTGATAAAAATGGTGCAAAAGAATATATTGCCAAGGCTTCTGTACCTATTTTCCCAACTATTCAGGCTGCTTATAATAAAGGAAAATGGAGCTTCCAAATGGGCTTTGGCTTAACCGGTGGAGGCGGAAAAGCTACATTTAATAATGGCTTAGGTAGCTTTGAGCGCACTATATCATTGCTACCAATATATCTTAAAAGTAAGGGGTTAGGCTCAAAGACCCCAAGATATAATGCCGATTTGTTTATGCAAGGGCAGCAATATGTCTTTGGTTTACAATTAGGAACATCTTATAAGATAAACAATAAGTTAGCTGTTTACGGTGGTACACGTTTTAATTATATCTACAATGAGTACCAAGGGCACATCAAAAATATCACAGCTAACATCAATGGCACTGATGAAAATCTTCATAATTATTTTAAAGCACAAGCAGATGAATATAGCAACAAAGCTGCACAGCTTAACGGTTTATCTGCTACAGCTACAGAGCCTGCTAAAAAGAAGACATATACCGAAATGGCAAAAAAGGCAGAAATAGCATCTGCTACTTTCAGAAAAGGTCAGGAAATGGTATCTGATAAACAACTTGACTGCACTCAGCGTGGATGGGGTATAACTCCTATTATTGGCATTGACTTCAAATCTGGGAAATGGAATCTTGCTGCACGCTATGAGCTTCCTACCAAAATAAATTTAGAAAACGAAACAAAAGTAGACGATACAGGAAAGTTTAAAAATGGAGTAAACACACCAAACGATCTTCCTGGTTTGCTTTCTGCAGGAGCACAATTTGAAGCAACAAAGAAAGTTCGTTTATTAGGAAGTGTAAATTACTACTTTGATAAGGACGCTAAAATGGATAAGGACAAGCAGAAACTACTTGCAGGTAATACCTTTGAGCTTCTTGGTGGTACTGAATGGGATATAACAAAGGCTGTTACAGTTAGTGCTGGAGCACAATTTACCCACTACTCTCTTGGCAATGGTGAGTATCTACAAGATATGAGTTTTGTAACAAGTAGTGTAAGCTTTGGGTTTGGTGCAAAGATAAAAGTAGCTAAAAATGCCAGTTTAAACATAGCTTACTTCCTAACAAAATACAGTCATTTCAAAAAGAACTCAGAAGAAACTATCAATGTAGGCGAACAAAAAGTACCGGTGAATAATACTGACGACTTTACTCGTTCTAATAAAGTATTCGGTTTAGGATTAGATATTAACTTTTAATCAAACAAATAATTAATAAAAATATTTATACATTTCTTATAAACAAGTATGCGACTTACACTGCTGTGAAGCAGATAAAGTCGCTTTTTTTGTTTTATATATCTTTAATCTATATTTCTACTATTACAAATAAAGCCTAATAAAATATTATTCCCATTTACTTTTTACTGAGGATCTACATCATAATATATTATCAAAGCACCATAACGTTTATCATGTAACATAGAAGTTTGCACCTCCCTAAGTGATTGCTTCACTCTAATAAAGTCTATTCCATTTTCAAGTTTAAGCACTATTTTACGAATACTAAGCGTTTTTATGCGTGATACTGTTGGTTTATCCGGACCTAAAACACGATCTCCAAAAATTTCTCGTAAGCGTGTTCCAAGCTCATATCCTGCTGTTTCTACAATACTTTCTTCACGATGCTTTAAGTATACATAAATTAAGCGATAAAAAGGAGGGTAATGAAAAGCTCTTCTCTCTTCTAAAACATCACGATAAAAACTTTTATAATCGTTATGCACCACTTGCTGAATAACACTTAAATCTTCACTTCCTGTTTGCAAAATAACCAATCCTTGCTTACCTCTTCGCCCCGCGCGTCCACTTACTTGACACATCATCATAAAAGCTTCTTCATAGGCTCTGAAGTCGGGATAGTTTAACATAGAGTCGGCATCTAATATCCCTACAACGGAAACATTGTCAAAGTCGAGTCCTTTTGTCACCATCTGCGTACCAATAAGCAAATTAGTCTTACCTAAAGAGAAATCGGTAATAATACGATCATATGCATTATGTGTTCGCGTAGTATCTAAATCCATTCGTGCTATCTTAGCTTTAGGTAATATTTTACTAATTTCATCTTCTACTTTCTCTGTACCATACCCACGACTACGAATATCTTTTGCATGACAACATGGACACTCTACTGGAATTTTATTAGCATATCCACAATAATGGCAAGTAAGTATATTCATTTTCTTATGTAGTGTTAGCGATACATCGCAATTTGGACACTTTGGTATCCAACCACACTCCCTACACTCTAACATAGGTGCAAATCCACGACGGTTCTGAAAAAGAATAACCTGCTCGCCTCTTTCTAATGAGTCTTGCACTACTCTAAGTAATCGAGGAGAGAAAGGTCCACATAACATTTTACGTCTGCGCAAATCTTTTATATTAACTATTTCCACTTTAGGAAGCTGTATATCCTTATATCTTCGCGACAATTCTACAAAACCAAACTTCCCTTTTTGCGCATTATAATAAGTTTCTATTGATGGAGTAGCTGTCCCTAAAAGTACTTTTGCCTTATGTATACTGGCTAAAATAATAGCTGCTGAACGTGCATGATAACGAGGAGAAGGGTCTTGCTGCTTAAAGCTTTGCTCATGCTCTTCATCTACAATTACTAATCCTAATTGCTGAAATGGTAAAAATATAGCACTCCTCACTCCTAATATCACGCTATATGGACTATTAGAAAGCTGCTTTTTCCATATTTCTACACGCTCTGCATCACTGTATTTGCTATGATAAATACCTAATCTGTTTCCAAAAACAGTCTGCAGTCTGCTCGTCATTTGCACCGTCAAAGCTATCTCTGGTACTAAATAGAGTACCTGCTTATGTTCCTCTATAGCTTTCTGAATAAGGTGTATATATATTTCTGTCTTTCCAGAAGAGGTAACTCCATGTAATAAAGTTACCCTATGCGTCATCATCTGAAGTAAAATATTATTATACGCATTACTTTGTGCTTCATTTAATGTTTTTATCTTTTCATAGTGTGTAGCAAGACCGCTCTGCAAACGCCCCACCTCTTTTTCATATGTACATAACACCTTTCGCTCTACAAGAGCATGAATAATAGATATATTAC
The DNA here is from genome assembly GCF_000177355.1 of Prevotella amnii CRIS 21A-A. NCBI lineage: Bacteria > Pseudomonadati > Bacteroidota > Bacteroidia > Bacteroidales > Prevotellaceae > Prevotella > Prevotella amnii. Next base: position 51,147 of record NZ_ADFQ01000027.1, on the reverse strand, counting down.
AATGGCTTTCATTAAGAAGCTCTTCACGCGTAACCTCTTTTAATAATGTACTCGCAGATAGATGCTTTACCTTATCTACTTCGGCTAACTGCAAATATTTTAACAATACTACCTCTTGCTTCTTTGCTCTTCCAAAATTATGTAGCAATTCGCTTAAAGCATTATTGTCTTTATAATAATCAGTAAGAGTTATATAAAGCTCTACTCGTGGTTTATACTTATCTTCCGTTTTTAAGCCTAAAGGGAAAGCTGCCTTATATACATCACCTATTGGAGCCATATAATAACTGCCTATCCATTGCCATAACTCAAGTTGGGTAGGCAAAACAACTGGAGTTGGTTCAAATATAGATAATATTTCTTTAAAAGATATTTTATCACCCTTCTTGTCAGTAATTTCATTAGGAGCAGGGGCAGGAAACAAACTTACAATTCCTATGTATGTCTTTGTTTTACCAAAGGGTACCAATACACGCATTCCTACTGCAATCTTTTCAGAAAGAGATTCTGGAACAATATAAGAAAACTGTGTCTCTAAAGGCACTGGAAGAATAATATTAGCATATAGCATTAGATACTTTCCTTTTTTTATGCTTGTGTTATTATGACCTATTAAAAAATAAAACTATACCTATCTGCCACGAGTTATTATTTTTCTTTGCCTTGATTATATTGTTAGTTATATTTTCAAAAGTAACATCTCTCGACTTACCACAAGCTATATTGTAACTGCCTCTTATCTGAAAATTACTAAAGACATTTATTCCTAAACCTACATTTATACTAAAAGTACTATTATTAAGTAAATAACTTTTAATTTTATTCCACTCAAACTCATTACTTATTATATTAATATTCCACTGTGGACCTGCAAAAAAAGATATACTTGCTATATCACCTAAACCCACTGAATAGTTTAAATTTATAGGAATAGCTATCTGTTGATACTTTATTGTCATATTTTCGCCAATAGTGTTTTTTATATTTACAGAATGGCAGTCATACAATGTAGAAATATCAACACCAAGACCTGTTGGCGGTAAAGAGAACTTCGCTGTAGGACCTACAAACCAGCCCTTATAGCTTTTCTCTTCTATAATATTGCTACTAAAGCTAATCTCACTAACATCTAAACCTGCTCTCACTCCAAATTGTACCTTTTGAGCATTTATCTTGTGTGAATATAATATAGATAAAACGGTGAAAACTAAATATAACAACTTTCTCATAAAAGTAAATTATTGAAAAAGGTTGCTCGCATGAAATGCAAACAACCCCTAATATTATTTTAAATTTTACTTTATCTTATAGAATTAATACTCATCTTCATTCCATAAGAAATCATCTTTTGATGGGTAATCTGGCCAAATGTCTTCTATACTATCATAGACATCGCCTTCATCTTCTATTTCCTGTAAATTTTCTAGTACCTCTAAAGGGGCTCCAGAACGCATAGCATAGTCTATCAACTCATCTTTGGTAGCAGGCCATGGTGCATCTTCTAATTTAGAGGCTAACTCTAATGTCCAATACATAATATTATAAGTTAAATAATTATTTTATAGCTGCAAAAGTAATATTTTTATTTCTATTTACAAGTTATTTGCCACTTTTTTTTATATACTTTTTCTATTATTTATATAGCTATCTTTCTTACAGAAAAAAGTAATTATTACTAACTTTATAATTTCAGATAAAATCAAGGTTTTTACTTTCACAAATAATCTTATATCTTCTTTTTAGCTTTACGATTAAAAGTTGATAATATAATTTTGCTTATACATTTTTGTGTTCAGAAAAAGCACACCACAGTAATAAAGATCGAACGATACTCCTATCCTACTGTCTGCTATAATCTGTTCCCAATAATGTGTAGTATATTTATCTTTATGAATATGCTCAAGTATAATTACAGAAGTTGCTGATAAACTGGATAAAATATTATTTATAAACTCTTCATAATAACCCTCTAAAGTAATACGCACAAGAACTGTTTTGGCTGTTAGCTCTTTTATAAATAAGTGGAGCTGCTCCTTACTTGTTCGGTTACTCACTAATAAATAAGGTTTTTTATGAGAACTTGCCATAAAATAAGCCTTATAAGCTGTACTATCTGGATAAAAATCTATTATATGGTTTGGGTTAATAAACCTTGCCATTCTATAATAAAATCTACACAACTTGCGTTTACGCTTATCTAAACCAAATACTTGTTGCTTCAATGTATCATATTTGTTGTAGTGTGTATGATTATTGATTACCTCACGAACAAACTTATATGCCCATGGAGATTGCACCCCAAAGCCACGTGAGTAACGCATACGGCGTAACCAAACAAAACATCGCTTCAATATATAAAACATAATAAATATAGATTATAAGAATGCAAATATACTATTTTTTGATATTATACATACATTTTATATCTATTTTTTTATGTTTGCTTTGTTTTTAAATATAATTTCTATCATTATACCTTTATTCTTATGTTATATCTTTCACATAACATTAACCTGCTACAAATTTTTATTTTAACCTCACCATAAACACATCTTCCTTTTAGCTATGCTGCTACAGCCTTTAAAGAGCTTATCCTAAACTTTTAAACATTAAATAACACTTATGCCAGAAACACAAGAAAAAACGCCAAAGCTCTCTATCGAGTTTTGGCGTTTTGCGTATGTTTAATACTTTAAAAGTTCTTTTTTAAAAAGGGAGCCTCACGGTTGCCTTTGTTATTCCTGAACAATCTATTAAACATTTACCTAAATAAAATAACTAAAAACCTAAATTTATTATTACTAACCTAAACAATCTATTAACCTTTTGATGATGCAAAGGTATGCAGAACTTTATAGTACAACAAAGAAATTACAAAGTTTTTTATCAAAAAGCCATACTTTCTTGACACAAGTCAAACACCTTTGTGTGCGAAAACACTAAACAGTTACACTCTTATACCCCACTCTATATTATATCAAACATAACTATTAATAAGCTAATTCCATTTTTTATAAAAATTCTTTTTTATACTATTACTCCTTAAAATGAAATACAAACAACCTTTATCTATAAAAAAGAAGTTGCATAGAAACTATTATCTCTATGCAATATCTTTATTTCTGTTATGTTTTTATTAAATACAACACACTTAATTCCTTATTTTTATAAATCTACTCATATTACCACCAGTTGTTTACATGATAAATCACCTTAGGCTGATTCTTTGCCCATGCCGTACCAATAGCTCTTATAGCAGAGATACGATACTTTTCTAATGCATATTCATTACGCTGTTCTTGCAAGGTATATTTCCATTCTCTTGCGTCAATGGCAGCTATCCTTTTCTTTATAGAAGCAAAAAGTATTTTAGCTTTTTCATATGCAGCCGATTGAGGATTAATTTGAGAAAGTAGTTCTCCAGCTTGCATAGCAGCTTCTTTGTCTTGAGAAGCATTCCATATTGCAGTTGCTTTTGCCAACATTCTTTCACCTTCTTGATTCAGCATCTTTTTATATATACTCTGCATAAAATTATTAGCTTGTGTATATAAATCTTCACATACTGAAGGAATAGTTTCTAATTCGCATATTGCAGCTTCAAATTCTTGTCTATCAGCCAGCATTTTAGCATGTTGCAATATAGATGCACCCTTTAATTGATAGTACAATAAAATCTTAGCTTTAGCTTTCTCAACAAAATCTTTCAGCTCTGCATTGCGACCATTTAGCATACTAAAAGCCTGTATAAAAGCTTTACTTTTTGATACTCCAACACCTTTAACCTCTACATTTTTAGATGAGAAAAGTGTGCCAGCAACTCCATCACCAATACACAAATTGATATTTAAAGTATAAGCAAACATCACTGGAGCCGTATCAGTTATATCCTCTGTTACTACACTTACTTTTGGAACAAGTACAAAACGCTGGTTAAATGCATTTGCAAAGCCGCAGGACGTAATTATACTTCCCAACCTACTATACACTACACTTTCAACAGAGTTTGGTATACCACTTGCTTCATCTATATATGGAGATATACTTATCTGCTGCGTATTCTGTGCATGACTTGTTAAAGTAAATACGCCAAGTATCATTAACCCAACACCTTTTATTATATTCATGACTTCCCTCCTAAAATGATATTTATCTCACCTAATCCTACTACGTCAATCTTACACTTTACACCAGTAATTCCTTCTATGTATTTTTTCAACTCCGTACCAAACCAATCTGCAGTAGAACCTCTTGTTTGACCTGTATTAGTAGTATAAATCATTGGTATACGAACCTCATCAAAGAATACTTCGTTCTCGGTTTTATTATCTATATTGTAATTTCCTTTCATGGCATGCGCTGCAACCCAATCTTCTATCAGTTCGCTGAGTTCCTTATCTTGATATTCCTTCTCATAATTAATATCGCAATTGTTGGCTAATGTCAAACGTACAACAATATGCCTACCAGACTCAAACAATCTTTGATAATAGCTATCCATATCAGCAATAAACTTGTCTTTAAAGCTCAATACTGCTTCTTCTAACTGATTAACAAGCTCTGTGCTATTAGCAGAAGTACCTCTACCTATATTACCTTGCGATATAGGTTCACCACTATAAGCATCTGTGGCACCTACATTAAACTCTACATATTTATATGGACCATCTTTCTTAATAGTATAATATAGCTCTACATTGATATCAGCTTTTGCTGTTTTATTGAGCAAATCAAGAGCTGACTGTTGCAAGCCACCACCAGCAGTAGTCATGTTGTCGCGTGCTGATCGAGACTTTATCTTTGCTAATATAGTCTTTAAATCCGCAACCTTATAATTCTCTTTAATCATAAAGTCTTGCATAGCACTGATCACCATACTAATGTCAGGATTCTCATCAAATGCCTTTTGATAGTCTGGCTCTGTTATTTGCTGTCCTTCAAAATTAGTGTAAGTCTTCATAAATTTATTCTGAGTACACCATGATCTTGAAGGTATAATCATTAGTTTAGGCTTTTTAGCTTGACCATAGCTTATTATAGAAACAAAGCACATTAAAAATAAAACATAATACTTTTTCATTATTACTTAATAATTATTTTATTAACACCTATATTTATATATAAAAAGAAAAAGCAACCTACCGCAACTTTCGTATGCGATAGATTGCTTTATATGAAAGAATATTAATAAGAGAATCCTGAAGAGCCTTGCTTTAAAATGCCATCTCTTTTCATCTTTTCTCTTAGATTATCGTACATTACTTGCACATACAGCCCTACCTTATATCCTTTTTTTACTTCTCTACGATCTTGCCCTGAAGGAACACCATCTGTAGTAATATTGATAAAAGACAAATACTCTTTCGCATCCTCAAAGAAATTGTAGAAATACTCAAAGTTATCTATCGCTACCTGTCCGTTACCTTGGTTTGAGAATATTGCAGGAGTAGCCCGAGCATTAGCTGAACCGGGTATTCCTCTGAACAAACAAGCATGCACCGCATTCTTCTTGGCTTGCTCTATTGCCTTGTCGACATTCTTGCCAAATCCCCACACCTTGAGGTGCTTGGTGCCATTCTGTCCCACTGCAACAGTAGAAACCTCATAGTTTGCCCATTCTACAAGATATTTTTTCTTATCTATTTTTTTACATCTCCCTTCTATAGGTATAAATAGTAATGCTACAAGAGAGAGTAATAATATTTTTTTTACTTTACACATATACGTTTATAAATTAACCTTAACACCTGCACCTATAGACAATTTTCCAAATCGGTTAGGTGTGTCAACATACCATTCACCTTGGCTAAACTTGTATGAATAGTCAGCACGCACGAACAACTGTACAGGATAGAACACCTGCAAGCCTACTTTCACGCCACCATGTGCGAAATATGCTATACGCTTACTATAAGAAGAATTGTCATTGTCTGAACTTGTGTCGCCCAACAATCTGCAATAATCGCCACCTATACCAACATTAGGCATAATCTCAAGAATACGGATTGGGTGGATAGCCACAGCACCATTCAATGAGAACGGAATGTAATGAGGACGCAACAACTCATCAGCTGCACCCGAACCTGTTTCTACAATCTTTTTTCCCATATGGTAACCTATAGATATACCTGTAAAATACATCATGCCGAGTGTATTCTTAGTTTTTAAAAGATAGTCTATATCCACTTGAGCATAGTTGTATCCTCCAAGCACACCAGAGACACTGACAGAGAGTTTCAAGTCTTTCTTCTCTTTCAAGAACATACCCTCTTTCATAGTCTTGCCAGATATCTTATAAAACTTACTGCAATCGGTCTCGCCCATTGCGTCGGTTCTGTTATCAAAGACTTCAGTAGCGCGTACGAAACCTACCTTCTTATATTCTAAGTTACCATTCTCGTCCTCAACTACCTTAAACACACGGTAACGGTCAGAGTTGCGCAAACCTTCCTTATATCCTATTTTTGCCGCAACAGGATTAACCTCAAATATAGTACTGGTTACCTGCCACTTGTCTATCTTACGCTCCAAAGCATCTAATGCACTGTTCAATGTAGCCACTGGGTCTATGTCATCAGGAGAAACTTCCTTGTTTCCTTTAGAGAACAAACCTTTAAGCTTAGTGGCTTTATTGTCATTCTTTGATTCGTATGCGTTGTTTACAGCATACACAAACTCTAAATCCACCTTTAGGTTATCATAAAAGCTCTTATTTGCGGCAGAAGCATCTTTATCGAGCCAGTTATTCCATACCTCTGTTAAAACAGTGTCATTAAGAACAGCCTTAAACACATATGTATCTACACTTTTACCATCAGCATTATCACTCAAAACGACAACATAAGAGTTGCCTATCAGTTTTTTGTCTGCTGCATTTAAGGTATTTACCTTATCTACGTTAGCATTCAACACATCAGCGTCTGTTTTGTTGTAACGTGTACGCTTTGCGAGCAAAGATGAATTGAACACGTTGCCATCGTATTGCAACCAATAATCCAACACTTGCTTACCCACATTCTTTGCCAACAGATCTTTACGTATCTCTTCTGCTTTTTCTTTAAGCACCTGCTTCTTCTTGCCAACAATCTCATTACCTACCACGCCGATTTGCGTACATGGTATTTTGTTAATGTCGAATTTGCCCGACATAAACTCACAGCTGTCAATACCTTGTGTAAAAGCTCCACCACCCATAGAGATTACAGAGATGGCACAACGGTTATAGTCAAATGTTTCCTGTGTAGGCACCTTTGACGCTTCTTGTGCATAAGAAACAACACTTCCAAAAAGAAGTGCTACAAAAAGTAACTTTTTTCTCATTTTTACAGAAATTTGATTAATACTATTATATTTAAAATATTTGATTTTCTTTAAGATATTTAGCTAATGCAATTCTATCTACCATAACATTCATAATAACCCCGCGTCGCGCTTGTGGCTTAAACTTGTCTTTTTCTAACCGTAGTTCGTATGCAAATTTCAGATAATCGCCACCAGTAGAGAAAAAAGCATCAAAAAAGTCAGAATACTGCTGCTCTATCAATGGATTAGAAATAATGGGGTGTATCATTTTATGTTCACCATAAGAGCTGCTGACGTTCTTGAAAATGACGTCGTACACAGCCTTGCGTACAGCATCAACCTTAGCTTGATGATATGTTTGCCCAACACCTTGCACACGTAAAACATACTTTCCCATTCCCTTATTAGCTATCGCAGTAGTGGAAAACGTACTATAATAAATATTTTTGGGTGTACAGGCATTAAAAAATACTACAAAAAGTATCAAAAATAAAATATCCTTTACTCTCATTACTCTATGGTTTTATTAAGTAATATTTAAATAAATTTGTTTCTTTTGCAAATTTAAAACAACCAATATAAAGAAAACATTTTTATAGTATTGTTTTTTTTTAACCATATTCGTTGTTTTGAAAACAGTTATTAACGTTTTTAAAAGCTTTTTGCCCTATGCTGCCTCTTTTTTATGATTATTATCTTTAAACATTGTAAGCACTACCTCCTCTATTCTTTCTAAAAATTAAGATAAACAGCCTAACAAAAATGTCTTTTTTTACATTAAACACATATAATAACTTTGTTAGGTTCGCTCTTTTTATGTAAGTTTGCACCTAATTATAATAACATATTAACAGGCAATAGCTACATCAATTAAAACTATATAGCATTATGCGCATTCTTATTGTAAACACAAGCGAACAAACAGGTGGTGCCGCTGTAGCATCTAACCGCCTTCTCAAAGCCTTAAACAAGATGGGTGTGGAAGCAAAAATGCTTGTAAGAGAAAAAGAAACCGATAATGCAAACGTGATAAAACTTCACAAACACTACCTACAAAAAATCTACTTTCTTTTTGAACGACTTTGTATTTTCTTTAACCTACATTTTAGAAAAAAACATCTTTTCGAAATAGATATAGCCAATTCAGGTAATGATATTACTTCCCTTTCTGTATTTAAAAAATCCGATGTAATACACTTAGCTTGGATAAATCAGGGAATGTTATCGCTAAATAGCATAAAAAAAATCATAACTTCGGATAAAGCTGTCGTATGGACAATGCACGACCTCTGGCCTGCTACCTCTATTTGCCACTACCCTAAGAGGTGTAAACGCTACGAAAGTAGCTGCCAACATTGCCCTATACTGCCAGCTAACGGGTCGGAAAAGGATCTTTCTGCAAAGATTTGGGCAAAAAAAAACAAAGTGTACAATTCAGGGCACATATACTTTGTAACCTGTAGCAAGTGGCTATGTAAAGAGGCTAAGCATAGCAGTCTGCTAAAAGAACATACTATACAAAGCATACCTAACCCCATTGACACCCATTTTTTCAAACCATTAGATAAGCATGAAGCTCGAAAGAAACTAAACCTGCCTAACGACAAAAATATTATTCTATTTGTATCACAACGTGTTACTGATAACAGAAAAGGCATGGATCTTTTTATAGAAGCTATAAACCACATAGCTAAAGAGTATCCGGAAATTAAAAAAAACAGCTGCATAGCTATACTCGGTGGACACGCTGAAGAGATAGCCAACCAACTTAGCTTGCCAACATATCCGCTTGGGTATGTATCAGACAAAGAAAATATTAGAGACGTTTACAATGCTGCAAATGTCTTTGTGCTACCTACACGGGAAGACAACCTGCCTAACACTATAATGGAAGCTATGGCGTGTGGTGTGCCATGTGTAAGCTTTAAAGTGGGTGGAATACCTGAAATGATAGACCATTTACATAATGGTTATGTAGCAAAGGAACACAACCCTCAAGATCTTGCACAAGGCATTAAGTGGGTGCTTAACAATGCTAATTACACACAGCTCTCTACTGCTGCAATAGAAAAGGTTATACATACCTATTCGGAACGTAATGTAGCAGAACAGTATATCAACCTATATTATGAAGCTTTAGCTTATAAAAACTATAAATTATGATAACATTCTCTGTTGTAACCATAACATATAATGCTGAGAAAGTTTTGCAACCTACTTTAGACAGTGTTCTTATGCAAAACTATTCACACATAGAACATATCATCATAGATGGTGCTTCTAAGGACAACACCTTACAAATAGCACTCAACTATCAGAAGCTCTCTAACAAAGCCGACAATGGACACACCATAATCATACAGAGCGAACCAGATAAAGGACTTTATGATGCTATGAATAAAGGACTGCAAAAAGCTACAGGCGATTATATCATATTCCTAAACGCTGGCGATAGATTTCCTAAAGTGGAGACACTTAAAAAAGTGGCTATAATTGCTGAGCCGGGAGATGGTGAAGAGATGCCTGCAGTATTATATGGCAATACGGACATCATTGATAAAGATGGCATCTTTCTGTATCATCGTCAGAAAGAACCACCTGAAGACCTTACATGGAAATCGTTTAAAGAAGGTATGCTTGTTTGTCATCAAGCCTTTTATGCACGAACAGATATTGCCAAAGCCCTGCCTTATAATACTAAATATCATTATTCTGCAGATATTGATTGGTGTATTAATGTTATGAAAGAAGGGGAGCGCTGCGGCTTATTGATAAAAAACGTACATACTGTGGTAGCTAATTATCTAAAAGAAGGACAAACAACATTACACCATAGAGCATCATTAATAGAACGATATAAAATAATGTGCAAACACTATGGCACTTTTAAAACATCATTACACCATCTTAGATTCTTAATACATCATTTTATAAAATAAATAAAAACAAATAGATACACATAAATATAAAAAATATACACAATAAAATAATAAAAAAAACATGAACATATTAAAGACTTCCCTCATCATAGCTCTAACTACCATAAGTATGTATACTTATGCACAAAGCCAAAACAATAGTGCTAAAAGCAATGCCACACAAATAGCAAAAAACAATAACAGTACTACAAAATCTGCAAAAAAAGTAACAAACACAGCAACTACTACATACAAAACAGTATGCACAAAAAGATTATCTACACCAAAGCCGGCAAAAACTGATAAGTATAAAGATATTAATACAGGAAAGCAACAAATAAAACGCGGACTAAAAGAGTTTGGGAAAGGTGTAGGTAAAATAGCTAAAAGCGAGTGGAAAGATGCCAGCAAAGCTGGGAAAGAAATAAAAAAAGGAGGGAAAATGTTCTTTAAAAAATTAGGAAAAAGCATTTCAGACTCCTTTAAGGAAGATAGTATCAAAACAAAATAAAATATTTTACTATCACTATCAACTAAAATTAAAATAGATAAAACACCTTGTGGGATAGCCTGTTTAAAAGGCTATCCCACATTTTTTTATTATAAATGACACCAAACTTAACGAAAACAATACAATTGTTAGTAACCTATTTACACAAATAAGAATAATCTTCTATACTATAAAAAGCACACTACACTATATAAAAAAATAATATTTTAGGTGAAAATATATAGTGCAAACATACTAAAAATAACTTATTTTTGATATAAAAATAGATTAAAAAAGGACTAGAAATAACTTATTTTTAGTCCTTATGTCTTATCTTTTACTAAACAAAATACCTTCTTCAAACAATAAAAAGCTATACTTTTAAATTCTTACCAACTACTATTACAGGCTATATTAAAAAAGTATCACTAAATGGAGAGTGGGTAAATAGCATAACAAAAAGCTTTACACACTATCTCTCTTATATAAATAAGGCTTCTTATTTACTAATCTTTAGCAACTCACCTACAGCGATATGAGTAAACTTTTTCAAACCATTAGCACGGCGAATCTGCTCTACTGAAACTCCATGTAGCTCAGCTATAGAAGCTAAAGTTTCTCCCTCTGCTACCTTGTGATAAAACAAGCGCTCACTTGCGTTGCTATAAGTAGCTTGCGGGGTTCTGCTGGCATAATCTGTATTATACTCCTCTGCTTTCGTTTTGGCATAAGCCTTTGGACGAGTGCGGTAATTGCCATTGCCTTGAATGTTCTGTCTGCTATAAGGTAAGCTGGAATTAGTACCACGTAAAGCTGTGGCGCGAGCCGACTCGCTTGAGATATTGCCACGACGGAACACATAATAATCTCCCGTTACATCTTGATTTGCAAAATCGAAAAACAAAGCTGGGTTTAAAGCTACACCACAAAGACGTGTTTCAAAGTGTAAATGAGAACCTGTGGAACGCCCCGTATTCCCTCCTAAACCAATAGGCTGACCAGCTTGCACATACTGGTCTTCACGTACCAACTGGCGCGAAAGGTGCCCATAAATAGTTTCTAAACCGTTATTATGACGAATAACTACATACTTACCATAACCATTAGCATTATATTTTACCATACGAACACGCCCTGAAAAAGCAGAACGGATAGTATCGCCAATATAGACCTTTATATCTAAACCTCTATGATTACGACCCCATCGACGACCAAAGTTACTTGTAATAACACGGCTTGGAGTAGGCATTACAAAACCTCTAAGATCTATCTTATATACTTCAGGCAGAGTAGTAGGACGATGTGCATAGGTATTATCCCAACTATCATAAAGTTCAGAAGCTGGTGCATCAAATTCTTCTGTTTCCTTTAAACGGTTTATAACAAGTGTGTCAAGTGGGTTTACACGACGATCTATAGGTGCTTGCATTGCTAATTTATCTTGTGCCTTTATCGATTGGCTCGAAAAAACCAATAAAAAGCACAAGGATGTGGACTTGATAATATTCTTTATCTTCATAAAAATTGCTTAGTTAAAATACTATTTTTATTTATCAAAGGGTACTGATCCTTCAGTAAAGTTATAAGGTTAATATAAAAAACACACCTATATAAGACATTACCTTGTAAAAGTCAGCTTTGCAAAGATAAAAAAAAATGAATGGATTCTCTTACAGCTTAACAGTTTTTATGATGCTTTTAACACACTACCAACACATTATAAACAGCTTTAAAACATATACAAACATAGGTATTAAAAGCATTTCACAAGAAAAGAACCTATATTTACTAAGATATTGCAGCCCAGTTGATATTATTTTTCCTTAACATTTTTAATCTATCCCACAACATCTTATACTCTTCTTTAGAGCATTCAGGGTCTGATTCTATTATTTTCTGAGCCTCATCACGTGCCAGCTGCACAAGCTGTCCGTCACGAGCTATGTCAGCTATTTTAAGATCAAAGGCAATGCCACTTTGCTGAGTACCTTCCAAATCGCCAGGACCTCTGAGCTTCAAGTCGGCTTCAGATATAGCAAACCCATCATTAGTATCGCAAATAACATTAATGCGCTTCTTGGTTTCCTTGGTCAGCTTACGATTAGTAACAAGAACACAATAGCTTTGATCGGCACCACGCCCTACTCTTCCACGCAACTGATGTAACTGTGAAAGCCCAAAACGCTGCGCATCAAGGATTATCATAACACTCGCATTAGGCACATTTACGCCCACTTCTATCACGGTAGTTGCTACAAGAATCTGAGTTTGTCCAAGAACAAACTTCTGCATTTCCTCCTCCTTCTCTTTATCTTTCATCTTACCATGTATCTTGCTTAGGTGGTAATCAGGAAACACTTCAAGCAAAGTATTAAAGCCTTCTTCTAAGTTTTTAAGATCGCTCTTCTCACTTTCCTTAATAAGAGGAAACACTATATACACCTGCCTGCCTTTACTAACCTGCTGCCTTATGCCATGATAAAGACTTGTCATTTGGTCATCATATCTATGAATAGTCTCTATAGGTTTACGTCCAGGGGGTAATTCGTCAATGACACTAACATCTAAATCTCCATAAATAGTCATAGCCAATGTACGTGGTATAGGGGTAGCTGTCATCACTAATATGTGAGGAGGCTGTTTGCTCTTTGCCCAAAGCTGCGCACGCTGTGCCACTCCAAAGCGGTGCTGCTCATCAATAACAGCTATTCCTAATTTCTGAAAATGTACATTATCCTCAAAGATAGCATGCGTTCCTACAAGTATATTTATAGTTCCGTTTACTAACCCCTCTAAGACCGACTTACGCCTCTTACCCTTTACAATACCTGTGAGCAGCTCCACATTAAGATTCATATCATGTAAAAACTCACGTATAGTCTGTAAATGTTGCTCTGCTAATATCTCTGTAGGAGCCACAAAACAAGCCTGAAAACCATTATCTATACCTATAAGCATTGACATAAAAGCTACAAGCGTTTTACCAGAGCCAACATCTCCCTGTAGAAGACGATTCATCTGCCTACCACTTCCCATATCGGCACGAATCTCTTTAATAACTCTTTTTTGTGCATTGGTTAATGCAAATGGTAAGTTATTATGATAAAACCAATTAAACTGCTCACCTATTCGCCTAAATTCATATCCTCTATATTTACGACGATGCTCACTGGCATAACGCATAATATTAAGCTGTACATAAAACAACTCTTCAAACTTAAGACGCATTCTTGCACGTTGCGTATCGTTTACTGTCTTTGGATAATGTATTTTTCTAAAAGCCTCATCACGAGATATAAGGTTAAGATGGCTTATAATAAAAGGAGGTAAGGTTTCTTCTAACGGAGAAACAAGCTTAGAAATAAGTGTTTTGGTTAGTTTTTCTATAGCTCGCGAACTAAGCGAAGCATTCTTCATTTTCTCTGTTGTAACATAAAAAGGCTGCATACCCATATCGTTTAACTGCAATTGTGATGCATCATCAATATCAGGATGTGTAAACTGAAAACGACCATTATAAAACCCTGGCTTACCAAAAACTATATACTCTTTGCCTATTTTATAATTTTTATATATATACTGTATGCCATTAAACCATACCAAATCGCACACACCATGACCATCAGAAAAGTGTGCTACTATGCGTTTCTTTCGTTTTCCCATATCATACTCTTCAAAACTAAGAATCTTACCTCTGAGCTGCACAAAAGGCATATCTAACGACAACTCCGAAGTAAGATATACCTTTGTACGGTCAATATACTTATATGGATAATATTCTAACAAATCACGATAAGTATTTATACCAAGTTCTTTACTTAGTATATCCTTTCGCCGAGGCCCTACACCGGGCAAATACATAATGTCTTGATCGAGTATGTCTAACAAAATATTTATACTACTTTTATATATTTATTATTTATCGTAGCAAAGCTTTTCAGCTATCTTAAGATCGAAAGGTGTAGTCAACTTAATATTCTCCCTATTTCCTTCTACCATTTTAACCCTTTGCCCAATACTTTCCACTACGCTTGCATCGTCAGTAAACCTGCTATCTTCGTCCTGACAATAGGCCTTCTTAACAACAGATATATCAAAAACCTGTGGGGTCTGCACCAAACAATAGCTACTTCTTGGTACAGTTTCTGAACTACCATCTACCGAAACATATCGTAAAGTATCTGTAACTTTCAACACAGGAATAACTGCTTTATAAGTAAGGGCTGCTTTAAAACATCTCAAAATAGTTTCTTTAGAAACAAAAGGACGCACCCCATCATGAATAGCTACATAGCCTTTAGCAGCATCAGGGATAAGATCTAAACCATTCTTAGACGACTGAAAACGAGTAGATCCACCTGTAGCTAATTCATAATAATCTGAAAAATTATATTTCAAACATAAGTCATGCCAATATTCTTGCTGCTCTTTGGGCAAGACAAGGATTACCTTTATTTGTGGATCATATTCGCGAAAACACCGTATAGTACGCATTAAAACAGGTAAACCTGCCACGGGTAGAAATTGCTTTGGCACTTCCATACCCATGCGCAGACCTTTCCCACCTGCTACTATAATAGCATATTTTTCCATAAAAGCTATTTTGTGCCAGCTAACACTCTGTCATATAACATAGCTTTCTTAACCTTTTCCACCTCTTCTTTGGGTAAAAGATGGCTCAACAGCTCATAGGTATAAGGTAAAACAGCTACAGGACCAGCCCCTGTTATAACATTTCCATCTACCTGAACCAATGTTCTCGTTGGCTCTGCACCATTAATAAGACTATCTTCCATACCTGGGAAGATTGTTGCCTTCTTACCTTTTAATATGCCAATAGAAGCAAATACTAAAGGAGCTGCACACACTGCACCTAAAAATCTTCCACTTTCAAACTGCTTAAGCAATATTTTACGTACCTCCTTATGCTCTTTTAAGTTGTTAGCACCTAAAACACCCCCAGGCAAAAGCAACATATCTACATCATCAAAGCTCGCTATTTCCTCTAACAAAACATCTGCCTCTATACCTACACCACGTGCAGATTTTACCACCTTACTACCTGTAACACTTACCATAGATATCTCAACACCACTACGACGAAAAACATCTACAGGCACAATAGCTTCCATTTCTTCGAAGCCTGTTGCTAAAAACTCATAAACTTTTGCCATAATATTTATTTTTTAATATTAAACTTTCAATAAAAAATTATACTTTTGTACATAATATCTCTTGCAAATATACTAAATATTCATGATTTAGGGGTATTAGCAAGTCTAAAGATTTATAAAATAACAGCTTTTTATGACAGATAAAAAACTTACTTTCGCTATATTCGGCAGCAAGTCTGGAGCTTCTAATCCTACAAGGATAAATCAGTTGATAGAGAAGCTCATTTCCTATAATGCTATCATATACATTGAAAAGCAATACCTTAACTTCATTGATTACAGCTTAAATACAAAAATAAAGAATAAGGTTCTACCTTTCGACTTAATTAACTTTAAAGCTGATTTTATAATATCTTTAGGTGGTGACGGAACCTTCTTAAAAGCTGCTGGACGCGTAGGAAACCTTCAAATACCTATAATTGGAGTAAATATGGGACGCTTAGGGTTTCTTGCTAACATATCACAAGAAAAGCTAAACAGCACTATTGACAGTATTTACGCTAACAACTTTATAATAGAAGAACGGTCTGTAATAAGACTAAAATGCAATGAAAAAGACGTTATCTTTAATCCTTTTGCATTAAACGACATAGCTATATTAAAACGCGATATAGCTTCTATGATATCTATTCATGTAGAAATAAATGGAGAATTTCTTACATCTTACCTCGCTGATGGATTAGTAATTAGCACCCCTACAGGATCTACAGCTTACTCACTATCTATAGGCGGACCTATTATGGTACCACAAACTAACACGCTAAGCATAACTCCCGTAGCACCACATAGCTTAAATATGCGTCCTATAGTAGTTAGTGATGGATCGAAAATAAGATTAGATGTAGAAAGCAGAAGTCATAATTTTTTGGTAGCTGTTGATGGACGATCTGTTAAAATGAAAGAAGGAACAACGCTAACCATACAGAAAGCTAACCATAAAGTAAAAATAATTAAGACCGAAAACAATACTTTCTTTAATACTTTACGTGAAAAACTAATGTGGGGAGCTGATACAAGACAATTATACAGTAAATCTTTAAAAGAAAAAAATATTAATGATTGAACTACGTTTCATTAACTAAAATAGTATCGCACATATTCCTCCAAGATGAAAGAAAAGATAAAAAGTTTGTTTAAAATACCAAAAACAAAATATTCTACCAAAGATATTTACGCATGGTTGTGGGTTGCTTGGAAAGGAAACCGCAAGCAAGCTATTATAAATGCAGCAATAGGATTATCTGAAGTTATTATATCACTATCTATAGTTTGGGCTATGCAACACGCTATAGACGTATCTTCGCATGTAAAAAAAGGTAGCATAGCTTTAGCTGTTATTACCTTAGGACTACTCTTTTTATCTAATTTCGGATTAAACATAGCATCACTTTGGGTAAGAAACCTATTAGGTATAAAAGCACAAAACAAAATGCAGCAACAGTTATTAGATAGAATGTTGCGATCAGAATGGAAAGGAAAAGACTGTCATCATAGTGGAGATGTGCTAAATAGGTTAGAATTTGATGTAACTAACGTCGTTACATTTCTTACTGAAACTATACCTAATTCTTTATCAACACTAACTCTTTTTATCGGAGCTTTTATATATTTAGCACTTATGGACTGGCGTTTAGCAAGCACTATAGTGTTTATGATACCATTATTTGTTTTACTTAGTAGGATATATGTAAGACAGATGCGACTCTTAGTGAGCGATGTTAGAATATCCGATTCTAAGGTTCAAAGCGTTTTACAAGAAAGTGTTCAAAATCGAATATTGATAAAAACATTAGAAGGAGATGATTTTATTATCAATCGCTTAGAAACTACACAAAGCGAATTACGCAATAAAGTTATAAAAAAAACAAAGTTTTCAATATTCTCTAGCACAATTCTACAATTTGGTTTTGTATTAGGTTATCTCTTTGCTTTTGCATGTGCAGCCTTACGTTTGTATGAAGGTACACTCACTTTTGGTGGCATGACAGCATTCTTACAGTTAGTAAACAAAATACAATCTCCTGCAAGACAACTTATGCGCCTTATACCTTCTTTTGTTTCTGTGCTAACTGCTGCTGAACGTTTAATAGAGTTAGAAGAAGTACCTCTTGAAAAACAAGGTAATAGTATTGAGCTAAAAGCCCCTTGCGGTATAAGACTTAACAATATCTCATATCAATTCTTCGATGCTGATACACCTGTTATAAAAAAACTTTCTTTCGATTTTAAACCATGTTCTTGTACTGCCATATTAGGAGAAACAGGAGCAGGAAAGACTACACTCACAAGAATGCTTTTAGCTCTACTAACCCCTACCGAAGGCTCAATAGAACTATATAATAAAAAAGAATGCTTACAACTTAGCCCATTAATGCGCACTAATTTTGTATATGTGCCTCAAGGCAACACACTTATGAGCGGAACAATTCGTGAAAACCTTGAATTGGGCAAAGAAAATGCAACAGAAGAAGAAATTATATATGCATTAAAAACAAGTTGCGCAGACTTTGTTTTCGATCTACCTAAAGGTATTGACACTGTATGCTCCGAAAATGGTGGTGGATTAAGTGAAGGACAAGCACAACGAATAGCTATAGCAAGGTCATTATTAAGGAACAAAAGCATTATGATTTTTGATGAAGCAACATCAGCTCTTGACCCAGAAACCGAACAACAGTTACTTAAAAACATTCTAACTAATCACAATAAAACGATAATTTTTATTACTCACCGACTTGCAGTAGTAGATTATTGTGATCAAACACTTACTATTGAGAAAATATAAAGACGCCTCTTGTTTTATTGGGAATAAGATAGTATATTTGCAAACAATATGATTTTCAAATTATTATATACATATTATAAAACGAAAACAAAGATTTAACAATATGAAACAAAGTTTATTAGCCATAGTAAGTATTCTTATATTATGTTTTGGGAGAACAAACGCACAAACCAATACTAATATACAACATACAAAAAACGATGCTATTTATACAAAAGACCTACTTAAAGTAGGCACAATGGCTCCAAATTTTAGCTTAAAAACATACGATAATCGCACTATAAGATTAAGCGACTTTAGAGGAAGATACCTTGTTATAGACTTTTGGGCTAGCTGGTGTTCTGACTGTAGGAAAGATATACCTGCTATAAAAGAGCTTTACAATAAATATTCCACGCAAGGAGTAGACTTTCTTGGAATATCTTTTGATACTGATAAAGAGCAGTGGGCAAAGACATATTGGAACACTTACCAGATGCCATGGACACAAGTAAGCGAACTAAAGAAATGGAAAAAGAATACACATATTGATAAACTTTATAATGTAAAGTGGATCCCGACAATGTACCTCATTAACCCTCATGGGAAAATTGTTTTCGCTACTACTGATATAAACCATCTAAAAGAAGCATTGGAAAGTATCAATCCCTCTAAAAGACTTAACACTAACACCCCAAAAGCACAATTTAAAGGTGGGCAAAAAGCCTTTGAAGACTTTATAAAGAAAAACCTTATAGGCGTGCATAGCAATAAAAATGCAAATGTAAGGGCTGATGTTGTAGTGCAATTTACAGTGATGTTTGACGGTCAAGTAATAGGTGCGCATGTTATAGAAGTAAATAATATTAAAGCAAACGGTCCAAAATACGACAAAATGTCTATAACAAAACAGCAGGAATTTATACAAAAAAAGATAGCGAAATATAAGGCTGAAGCTGTTAGATTTATGAGTACAAAATCACAATTATATATCAATATAGAGCAAAAACCACTTTCTCAAATGCCTAATTGGGAACCAGCGACTATAGGAGGAAGACCTGTTCAAACAAGTCAAACTGTTACATTAAGTTTTGGTTGCATATAAAACTTAAACCACTTAATATAAATAAAAACATAATAAGGTTGTCTTTTGATATTATAAAGACAACCTTCATTATATGAAAAAGAAGTTCTTTTTTTACTAAAGACATATTATTCTTAGGGATAAATACTGATAACTGCTTATATAAAGAATAACTTCTTAAATATTCTTACTACTTTACTTCTCTATTAAGCACACAGCATAAGCAGCAATACCTTCTTCTCTTCCTACAAAACCCATCTTTTCTGAAGTGGTAGCTTTAATGGATATAACATCAATATCGCAACCTATTACAGAAGCCATACATTCTTTCATTGCAGGAATATACGGATTAATTTTAGGTCGCTCAGCACAAATAGTAGCATCTATATTACCCAAACGGTATCCATGTTGATGAAGTAAACTAATGGTTTTATTAAGGATAATCTTTGAATCCATATCAAGAGTTGCATCAGATGTATCTGGAAAATGATATCCTATGTCACGTAAATTGGCAGCACCAAGCAAAGCATCACAGATAGCATGTATTAAAACATCAGCATCGCTATGACCTAATAAACCTAAGCTATGGTCTATTTGTATTCCTCCTAAGAAAAGTTTGCGTCCCTCTACTAAACGATGGACATCATATCCCATTCCTACCCTTATCATATACAGTAATATTATAATATTTTTTATTAGTTATAAATACCAAAAAAGATTATTTATTTACAATTGAAATCTAATACCTTATTATCTTCTATATACCCTTCTAAATGGTCATTAATAATAGCTACTCTTCCTGTTGACGGACTACCTGTAAAGAGAATATCTCCCGTTTTAAGTGTAAAATACCTACTAATATAACTTATTAATGCATCTATCTTATATAACATTTCATTAGTACTTCCTTCATAAATAGTTTTACCATTAACATCTAAATGGAAATGAAGTCGTTGAACATCAAGAAACTTATCCTTTGGTATCCATTCACCTATTACTGTTGCTCCATCAAAACTCTTAGAAAGCTCCCATGGTAATCCTTTGCTCTTTAATTTTTCTTGCAGTTCTCTGGCTGTAAAATCAACACCAAGAGTTACCGCATCATAATAGCGAGGTGAAAAACGTTCTGGTATAGTCTTGCCTAACTTATTTATTCGTACAACCAATTCTGCCTCATACTCTATGCTTCCAAGATTATCTGGGATAAAAAAAGGCTTATTATCCTTTAATAAAGACGAGTCGGCTTTTAAAAAAATAACAGGACTATCTACCTTTATTATATCATCATGCGATATATTATTATTATGTAAATAATTATCTTCGACTGCAAAAATCTTCATACTTTAAAGTAATAATAAACAAAAAAGGAGCTATAGGAACTTACGATAACGTCCTATAACTCCGTATGTTTTAATCTCAACAGAGATTCTGTTACGTTATTTATGCTATATACTAAAAATTAATCAGCAGCAAGAGAGAAACGTTTATAACCTAAGATCTTCAAGCCCTTAGCTTGTGCTTCAAGCCAATTGCCTACGCTGATCTTATCACCTTCTGCAAACTGAAATTCCTGATCTACCAAACAGTTTTCTTTAAAGAACTTAGCTAAACGCCCCTTAGCAATGTTTTCTATCATCGTAGCATTAAGGTTAGCTGCTTTTTCTGCTCCTACTGTCTTACGAATTTCTATTGCCTTGTCAGCCTCTTCACGTGTTAACCAGCCTTTATTTATATTTGACTCAATGTGATCATCACTATCTACCAAGTTAGCATTAATACCTGCTTTCTTAATAGCAGCTACTACAGCTTTTTCTACCTGCTCTTCCTTAGTTTTCTCTACAGCAATACGATATTCCTCGTCTTTTTGTGCCTGCGAAACAGAAGCCTCATCAAGTGCTACTGGTTTCATTGCAGCTACCTGCATAGCAACCTTGTGCCCAGCCTCTTCATTAGCGTCATTTAGCTGTACCATAGTGGCAAGAGTATGCTTGTTCATATGGTCATAAATAGACACATTAGCACCTTCCATATAGTTATAACCATCAAGCTCCATCTTCTCTCCTGTTACACCAGAACGCTGCTGAACAGCAGTTGCTGCATCTTCGCCATTAGCAAGTTTTAGAGCTTTCACTTCATCAAGGCTCTTAGCTTTTGCAGCTACTGCAGCATCAAGTATTTCTTGTACAAGTGCTACAAAGTCGGCTCCATTAGCAACAAAATCAGTTTCACACTTAACGGCTACCATTGCTGCGAAATCGCCATCTTGCTTAACAAGCACACAACCGTTAGATGTTTCGCGGTCAGAACGCTTAGCTGCTATAGCTAAACCACGCTCACGAAGTAACTCCTTAGCCTTATCAAAATCGCCTTCTGCCTCTGTTAATGCTTTTTTTACATCAGCAAGACCAGCTCCTGTCATTGCACGGAGCTTCTTAATATCATCAATAGATACTGCCATTTTGTATTTTCTCCTTTTTTATATTTTACAAAAATGGGCATTGGTGAATGATAATACAGCTATAATACTTACTGTAAAGCACTCACCAGTACCCATATATATATTATTATTATTCTGCAGCTGGTGCCTCTTCTTCTTTTGTCTTACGAGCAGCACGTTTTGGCTTTGCCTCTGCAGCAAGCTCAGCTTGCTCTGCAGCAGCTTTCTCATCAGCCTTCTCAGCCTTACGCTCTTCAAGCCCTTCTGCTATAGCACTACAGCAAGCTGTTAAGATAACGTCTACAGAATCTTTAGCGTCATCATTAGCAGGGATAACATAATCGATGTTCTTAGGATCAGAATTTGTGTCTACAATAGCAAACACAGGGATACCAAGACGATTAGCTTCCTTAACAGCAATGTGCTCTTTCATTACATCAATAACGAATAATGCAGCAGGTAAACGAGTTAAATCTGATATAGAACCTAAGTTCTTTTCAAGCTTAGCACGCTGACGTGAAATCTGCAAAAGCTCGCGTTTTGACAAATTAGAGAAGGTACCATCGTTCATCAACTTGTCGATATTCGTCATTTTCTTTACGGCCTTACGAATAGTAGGGAAATTAGTTAGCATACCGCCAGCCCAACGCTCATTAACGTATGGCATATTAACAGATGCTGCTTTATCTGCTACTACCTCTTTAGATTGTTTTTTAGTAGCGACGAATAAAATCTTCTTACCGCTCTTAGCAATACCTTTTAGAGCTTCTGCAGCTTCATCTATTTTAGCTACAGTCTTATGAAGATCTATAATATGAATACCGTTACGCTCCATAAATATATAAGGAGCCATAGCTGGATTCCACTTACGACGAAGGTGCCCGAAATGACAACCTGCCTGCAATAGTTGGTCAAAATTTGTTCTTGACATGTTTATTTTTATTTCTTTGTTTACATTCTGTTTAATTCTTTCGTGGTAAATAAGCTTTACCAAGCTTTGTTAGAATCAATCGATGGGTAGTCGCTTAAAAAAGGAATCGCATCGATTTAGATACTAAACCTAAACGTTTTTATTAACAGACTAAAAGCCTGTAAAATATTAACGCTTGCTGAACTGGAAGTGAGCACGAGCCTTTGGCTGACCTGGCTTCTTACGTTCTACCTCACGGCTATCACGAGTTAGGAAGCCCTGATCTTTCAATGCCTTCTTATCCTCTGCATTTACCTTTACTAAAGCACGAGCAATAGCAAGGCGAAGAGCTTGACTCTGACCTGTAAAGCCACCACCGTTAAGGTTTACTTTAATATCATACTGCCCCTCAACACCAAGCAATGCCAATGGCTGCTTTACTACATACTGCAAAATAGCTGATGGGAAGAACTCTGTTATATCTTTCTTATTAATTGTGATCTTACCGGTACCTTCTGAAAGGTAAACTCGAGCTACTGCACTCTTACGGCGACCAATTGCGTTTATTACGTCCATCTTTCTCCTATATTATTTATACTGGTTAATATCGATAGCCTTAGGCTTCTGAGCCTCTAAACCGTTTAATTCAGTACCCTTGATAACATAAAGATTGTTAAGCAAGTGGCGACCTAAAATACCCTTAGGAAGCATACCCTTCACTGCATGACGGAGAATCTTATCAATACCGTTATCACGCTTACGAAGCTGCTCAGGAGTATTAAAACGCTGACCACCTGGATAACCAGTGTAACGTGTGTAAACCTTGTCGGTTTCTTTCTTACCAGTGAAAACCACCTTCTCTGCATTAATGATAATAACATTGTCTCCACAATCTACATGAGGAGTAAAAGTGGGCTTGTACTTACCGCGAAGCAATTTAGCTACCTTAGAGCAAAGGCGACCTACTACCTGATCGGTAGCATCTACTACAACCCACTCTTTCTTAGCTGTTTCCTTATTCACGGAAATAGTCTTGTAACTTAAAGTGTTCATTTTTTTAATTAAATTTACTACTAAAAAACGTTTTTATTAATTCACGCACATGCTTTACCTAACCACACAGCTCGGCCAAAAACCATGCTATTAACATGTTACGTACGGGATTCTAAGAAAATCCCCATAATAATCGGACTACAAAGGTACTAATTTAAATGATGTGAAAACACAACTACAGCACCAATCCTTCCATTTTTTATAATTAATTAACTATTAACATTAAAACTCTACAACGCTTAATACACAAAGAACAACTGTTTTCTTACCTTCCTACCGCCACAAACACTATTGCCACAGATAAATAAATATATAAAATTAAGAAAACTGTTACAAGACTAAACACTGCTTGTTTAATAGCAAAAAACAACATCTAACACAGTATAACATAACAATTTATACATTTATACATAAGTTCCTGTTTTGAAAAATAGATTATTTTTGTTTTATTTTTAATCTATTTTTGCTATAAAAATAGACTATTTTTCAAACTATTCTGTTACTTATTTATATATAAACAATAACCCACTCCTACTATAAAGCATAGCTTTACTTAAAAAAAAGATAACCCAGCTATAAGCCATGTTCCTCTCTATAGCGGATATTACGCGGATGATGATTAAGTATTTCTTGTCGTAAGGAAGTAGTATCAAGGTGAGTATAAAGCTCTGTAGTTACAATACTTTCATGACCTAACATGGCTTGAATAGAACGAAGGTCTGCCCCTCCTTCCAGTAATGCAGTAGCGAAAGAATGACGAAGAGTGTGAGGAGATATTGTTTTTTTTATGCCAGCAGCATAAGCATAACGCTTTAACATTATAAGAATCATTGTGCGTGTAAGGTGGCTACCGCGCCTATTTAGAAAAACATAATCATCTTCTCCTTCCTTTATTTTCATTTGGCTTCGATCTAAAAACCAATAATTAAGTTCTTCTATTGCGCGAGGAGATATTGGAACCAATCGCTCTTTAGAGCCCTTTCCCATTATCCTGACATACTGCTCTTGAAAATATAAATTAGAAATTTTTAAAGATGTTAGTTCCGATACACGCAATCCGCACGAAAACAACACTTCTATAATAGCTTTATTACGCTGCCCTTCCCACTTAGTTAAATCTATACTGTTAAGAATAATATCTACTTCCGCCGTAGAAAGCACCTCAGGAAGATGTTTTGGCTGTTTGGGAGACTCAAGCAATTCTGTAGGATCTATCTCTAAATATCCATCTAAAATAAGGAAACGATAGAAGTGGCGTATTCCACTAAGCACACGTGATAACGACCTTGCCCCTATACCTAACTCAGACATACAGGCTGTAAAACGCTCCAAGTCTTCTAATCTTACATCTAATACATCTATTTTTTCTGCTTCAAGGAAAGAAGATAGCTTCTCAATATCTCGCATATAAGCATCTATAGTATGTTCAGAATATCCCTTTTCCAATTTTAAATAGCGACGAAACTTGCTGGCAATATTGCTTATCTTTTTTTTGTTGATATCCATTTTAATTACTATTTTTGCAAAATATACTATTATTTTTAGTAAATACAAAGATACTATTAAAATGCCAAAAACTACTTTAAATAAAGGTTTCTTCTATTTCTTAACACAACTTATATCTGCCCTTTCTCAATAATATCTACTAAAGAGATAACTCATATATATATGTATAAGAAGAAAAAATACTTTTATAAAACTATTATCAATAAGAAAGATTTACATAAAACACTATGCGCATACTTATAATAAATGGTCCCAACTTAAATTTGATAGGCAAACGAGAGCCAGAAATATATGGCAAAGAGTCGATGGAAGATTTTCTCCCACGACTACAGAAGAGGTTTCCAGAAGTGGATCTATACTATTATCAAAGCAATATAGAGGGCAAACTTATTGACAAATTACAAGAAGTAGGCTTTTCTTTTGACGGAATAATACTTAATGCCGGAGCTTATACACATACAAGTATAGCTCTATCCGACTGTATTAAAGCCATTACCACCCCTGTAATAGAAGTGCATATAAGTAATATAAACAGCCGAGAAGAGTATCGCAGATTATCTATGATAGCACCATCGTGTAAAGGCACTATACAAGGATTTGGCTTAGATAGTTACCGGTTAGCCATAGAAGCATTATTAAAATAAAGATGATAGACGCTTTAGACAAATACATTAATAGGCATATAGACGCTGAGGGCGATTACCTACATAGTCTTTACCGTGCTACAAACATACACACACTGCATGGACGTATGGCAAGCGGGCATCTGCAAGGAAGACTATTAAAGCTACTTGTACGCATGATTCGCCCTAAGAGAATCATAGAAGTGGGAACTTTCAGCGGCTACTCTGCCCTCTGCATGGCAGAAGGTTTAGAAGAAGGAAGCAAGATTATAACATTTGAAATAAACGACGAAATGGAGGATTTTACGCGTCCATGGATAGAAAATTCTGCCTATGCTGATAAAATAGACTTCAGAATAGGAAATGCAATAGCAGAAGCTCCTCTATTAGGCGTAATGTTTGATATGGCTTTTATTGATGGAGATAAACGCACTTATATAGAAACATATCGTGCACTATTCCCTATAATAAATAGTGGTGGATATATCATTGCTGATAATACTCTATGGAATGGACATGTCATTGACCATGCCTACGATCACGATAAGCAAACTATAGGTATACGAGAATTTAACGATATGATAGCAAAAGATGAACGTATAGAAAAGGTTATCCTACCAATAAGAGATGGATTAACAGTGATAAGAAAGAAATAATTTCTAAAATAAATAATAATTAAGTAACTTTGCAATAATGAGTTCCACACTAATATAAATAATAGAAAAGGAACATCTTTATTATAAACAACCTTTTAAAAAATGCAAGAAACAAGACAAAACCGCATATCACGCTTGCTCCAAAAGGAGTTGGCAAGCATATTCCAGTCGCAAACACGCCTTTTGCATGGCGTTTTGGTTAGTGTTACACGTGTAAGAATAAGTCCAGACCTTAGTATATGTACTGCTTATTTAAGTATTTTCCCATCTGAGAAAACAGAAGAACTAATTAAAAATATCAATACAAATGAGAAAACAATTCGATATGAATTAGGTAAACGTACACATAACCAGCTACGTATCATTCCAGAATTGAGATTCTTTGTAGATGATTCTTTAGATTATCTTGAACACATTGAGCATCTATTGAAAGATAAAAAATGAATTTTTCCTTTTACATAGCACGCCGTTATATATTCTCTAAAAAGAGTACTCATGCCATTAACGTCATCAGCCTTATCTCTGTAATTGGTGTAGCAGTGGCAACAATGGCTTTGGTAGTAGTCATGAGTGGCTTTAATGGTTTTGCAGACTTAGTAGCTTCTTTCTTTACAGGGTTTGATCCTCAAATAAAAATAGAGGCAGCCACAGGTAAAGCCATGCCTGCAGACGATCCTTTGCTAAAGAAAGTAAAGCATCTTAAAGAAGTTGCTGTATCCACAGAATGTGTAGAAGATCAGGCTTTAGCTGTTTATCACGGTAATCAAAAAATGATAATGATAAAAGGAATGGAAGCTAACCTCGACTCGCTAACACACATTAGCAATATATGCTATGGTGATGGCGACCTAAACTTAGAAACAGCCAATCTGCAATATGGGCTTTTGGGTGTTCGTGTAGCTCAAGACTTAGGTACTGGAGTGTTTTGGCGCGACTACCTATATATATATGCCCCACAACGTGAAGGACAATACGATCCTACTGACCCCACACAAAGTTTTGTAAAAGACTCCCTAATATCACCAGGATTAGTTTTCCAAGTAAAACAAAATAAATATGATGGTGGATACATTATAACCTCACTTAACTTTGCTAGACGATTGTTCAATAGACAAGGGCAAATAACATCACTAGAGCTTAGAATGAAAGAGGGGGTAGACATCAATAAAATACAAGAAAAAATTAAATCTATTGTTGGGTCAAAATACACAGTAAAAAACAGATATGAACAACAAGCTGATACCTTTAATATCATGAAGATAGAAAAGCTATTTGCATATATTTTCTTAAGTTTCATATTAATGGTAGCTTGCTTTAACATCATCGGTTCACTGTCTATGTTAATGATAGATAAGAAAAATGATGTGCAAACACTTCGATGTCTGGGAGCTTCTGAAAAGCTTATAGTTCGTATTTTCCTTTTTGAAGGACGTATGATTTCACTCTTTGGAGCTATAATAGGTATATCTATAGGGCTATTACTATGCTGGCTACAACAAGTTTATGGAATAGTAAAGTTAGGTGATGCAAATAGCAACTTCGTTGTTAATGCTTACCCTGTCAGTGTACACCCCACTGATATAGTTATCATTTTCTTTACTGTTATTATAGTTGGGTGGGTAGCAGTATGGTATCCTGTAAGACACATGAGCAAGAAACTTATCAAAGAATAGTTAATCTTACTTTGTTATACAGACATAACTAAAATTTAATCTCGTAAATATTAAATTTTGTTTTATCATAAAAGTAAGCCCCTTCCTTTATACATAAAAGCATAAAGAAAGGGGCTTTCTTATGTAAATAATTCTTCTTATTTCAGTTTATAGATATTATCCTATCCATTTAACATACGCAAAGTCTTGACGATGTGGTAATTTACTATTCTTAGGATACATACGAACACCATACTTATAAGACCCTGCAACGTTAGGATTATATTCCACTTCAAAG
Organism: Prevotella amnii CRIS 21A-A; assembly: GCF_000177355.1. Taxonomy (NCBI): domain Bacteria; kingdom Pseudomonadati; phylum Bacteroidota; class Bacteroidia; order Bacteroidales; family Prevotellaceae; genus Prevotella; species Prevotella amnii. The sequence goes on along the minus strand of NZ_ADFQ01000027.1, from coordinate 22,280 downwards.
GTATAACAATTCCCTTCTGACTTCACCATCTTAAATGGTACTACCTCGAATACATTAACATCATCAACAGGAGTGTTATATAATATAACTAACTCTAACCCAACAGCGTTCTTTAAGCCTTGCTCATCAATAGTAAAGCTTAACTTTGCCTTCTTTCCTGTAGTAACATCATGTAGAGCATCAACATTCTTAGCTACAACATTTATTGCGTCCCACTTCTCAGCTACCTGCTCTTTCCATGCAGCAAGCTCCTTTGCAAGTTTATTATCCTTAGAGCATAACTCTGCAAAACGTTTAGCCTGACGGTTATAAAACTTATCAAAGTAATCGTCTAATTGACGCTTCATAGTATAATGAGGAGCTATTGTTGCTATAGAATTCTTTACTACTTGTATCCACTCCTTTGAATAACCTGTCTTAGCGTCCTTATTAAAGAAAAGTGGAGCTATCTCGTTTTCAAGCAAACTATATATTGTAGCAGCATCAAGCTGATCCTGATAATTCTGATCTTTATAGGTGCGCTTCTCTGGTAAAGCCCAACCTGCACCTTTACGATAACCCTCTACATACCAGCCATCAAGAACAGAAAGATTAACAACACCATTCAGCTCTGCCTTTTCACCTGATGTTCCACTTGCCTCAAGTGGACGTGTAGGAGTATTCATCCATATATCTACACCCGAAACCAAACGACGAGCCAACTGCATATCGTAATCTTCCAAGAAGATTATCTTACCCAAGAATTGTGGCATTCTTGATATTTCAAAAATCTTCTTAATAAGTCCTTGACCAGCACCATCAGCTGGATGAGCTTTACCTGAGAAGAAAAATAACACAGGACGTTCAGGGTTATTAACTATCTTATCAAGACGCTCTAAGTCTGTAAATAACAAATGAGCACGCTTATAAGTAGCAAAACGGCGACAGAAACCTATCATCAAAGCATTAGGATTAATCTTTTCTAATACCTGTACCACCTTTGCAGGATCGCCTTGGTTACGCAACCATTGTTGAGTAAACTTATCTTTTATATACTTTATAAGCTTTACTTTCAAAGCCATACGTGTTTCCCAAATCTCTGCATCTGGCACATTATATATAGCATGCCAAATGTCTTCGTTACTTTGGTCGCTCATAAAGCTCTTATCATAATACTTATCATATAGCTTACGCCACTCTGTAGCCGTCCATGTAGGAAGATGTACACCATTAGTAACATAACCTACACTGTTTTCTTCAGCAAAATAACCCTTCCAAAGTGGGGCAAACATTTTCTGACTTACCCAGCCATGCAGTTTAGATACACCATTTATTTCCTGACAAGTGTTACATGCAAAAGTACTCATACAAAAACGTTCTGAGTGATCATCAGGATTGGTACGTCCCATTCCTATAAACTCGTCCCATGATATACCTAACTTATTAGCATATGAACCCATATACTTTCCAAAAAGTTCTTCATCGAAATAGTCGTGACCTGCTGGTACTGGAGTGTGAACTGTGTATAAACCTGATGCACGTACAAGCTCCATTGCTTCATTAAAGCTCAAACCTTCTTCACGATAATCACATAAACGTTGCAAATTACAAAGTGCGGCATGACCTTCATTACAATGGTAAACATCTTTCTTTATACCTAATTTCTTCAATGTAAGCATACCACCTATACCAAGAAGAATCTCCTGTTTTAGACGATTTTCCCAATCACCACCATATAATGCATAAGTTATAGGACGATCATACTCCGAATTAAAATCATTATCTGTATCTAAAAGATAAAGCTTTATACGACCTACATTAACACGCCAAACAAGAGCTTTTACTATATAATCACGATAAGGAACCTCTACTACAAGCTGATTTCCGTCCTTATCGTACTCTCGCTCTATAGGTAAAGAATTGAATTGCTGAGCATCATACTTAGCTATCTGCTGGCCATCCATAGATAAGCTCTGACGGAAATATCCATAACGATAAAGAAAACCTACAGCGCAGAGGTCTACATTAGAATCAGATGCTTCCTTTAAATAATCACCTGCTAACATTCCAAGACCACCAGAATAAATTTTCAACACCTGATTAAGCCCATATTCCATAGAGAAATAAGCCACTGAAGCACGCTTAGCATTAGGCTTAACATCCATATATGCACGAAACATCTTATACACTTCATCTACGTGTTTCATCAATGTCTTATCCTTAACAATAGCTTCCAAACGCTCAAGACTTAAACGTTCAAGGAGCAAAACAGGATTATGTCCAACCTGCTCATACAAGTCCTCATCAAGACTCTTAAATAAATTACGTGCCTGATATGTCCATGCCCACCACATATTATGAGCAATTTCATTAAGACATACTAACTCTTTGGGAAGAGTTGATTTAACGTTTAACTCAGTCCACTGAGGTTCGTTAGTGTAATCTGACTTAATCTTCATTTTAGTTTTTGTTTATTATTTTATTATTCTATTATTTCTAATGCTGCCAAACGATCGTGTCCCTTACGCAAAGCATAATCATAAGCTACATCGTAATACTTTATAAATTTGCTCCAAAGAGCTTTTTTCGACAATTTATAAGCTGCATTCCTGCATTTATTAGCCTCTTTACTATCCATTGCAGCATATTTAACTATCGCTGATTTAATCTCCTCTATAACTTCATTATAGTTATAATCAGTACGATACACTACCTCTACACCGTCTTCTATCGTACTTTTACCATTATTCTCCTTATTTGCCCATAAGCCAAAACCTGCGAGATTAGTGGTTATACAAGGCACTTTAAAAGCAACAGACTCTAACGGTGTATATCCCCACGGCTCATAATAAGATGGATATACACAAAGATCATTACCTATAATAAGGTCGTAATAATCCATATTAAACACGCCATCATTACCTGTTAGATAACACGGTATAAAGATAATCTTCACCTTACTATCTCCTCCATTAGATATATTCAGAGAACGAAACTTGTTTAATATACTATCTTCTTCTCCATTATTCAGCCAATGGGTAATATAAGGAGCATCTAAAGGATTGGTATATTTATCTCCACTTTGCAACCTTTCTATTAGATCTTGTCGAGGACTATTAACCCAAGCAGGTACTTCTATAAATGCCACAACTTCTCTATCGAAATAAGAATCTTTACTAAGACTGTTGAGAGAATCTATAAAAACATCTATTCCTTTATTACGAAACTCATACCTACCCGATGTAGATATTATAAGCGTATCATTCCCAAGACGAGTTCCTAAAAGAGCATTTGCAACTTCCAATAACCTCTTCCGTGCTAAAGAACGATGCTTTACAAAAGCACTTCCCTTTGGTACAAACCCATCTTCAAACCCATTTGGTAGTACCACATCTACAGGTTTATCAAGCAACTCTGCACATTCCTTTGCAGTAATATCGCTCACTGTTGTAAAACAATCTACATTATGAGCTGTACTTTTTTCAATGGAATGCTTACTTTCCATATTCAATTCACGAGCCATTTGGTCGCCATTATAAGCCCAAAGATAATCATAAAGAGGCTTATTATTACCTGCAATACTACGCCCAATACAAGTAGCATGAGTTGTAAAGATGGTCGCTACTTCGGGTAGAGACTGCTGAAGTAATAGAGCAGCAAAACCCGTTTGCCACTCATTAGCATGAAAAACCACCTTATTTTCTTTAGATAAATAAAAACGATAGAAGCTTTCTACTACCTGAGATACTGCCAAAGAAAACAGTGCCGATTCGTCATAATCGCCATAAGCATGCAGACTATCTACCTGATATGTATTCCATAACTGGGTAAAAAAATCGTTTTTTATACTATTTAAATGATTATAAGCTACCAAAAAAGCAACTGGACGACCTGGAATATCCCAACGTCCAACCTTTACTTTAAGCCCTTCTTCCTTAGCTTTCTTCTGCCAAGAAACATAAAGAGTATCATCTTCTTTAAAATATAATGAATTATCTCCTCCACTAAAATCAGGACCTATAAATATCAAATTATCTTTTAATCTTTCTTGCAACGTCTTAGAACGTGTTGAAAGAACAGTATAAATACCGCCTACTTTATTACATACTTCCCAACTAGTTTCAAAGATAAAATCCGGAAATAACATTTTTATAACCTATATTATTACTAAATACTTTGGGGTACAAAGATACCATAAATAAAAAGAAAGCGCAATTTTAAACCTTTTATTTTGTGAAACCTTATATAATTACTTGATTTAAAATAGTATCTTTGCAAAAAATAAGCGAAAAAGTTATGAAAAAAGCAAAAATAATATCTATAATAACACTCATCTCTTTATCATTAACGATAAAAGCACAAACGGTAGATAATAAACAAAACAACCAATCATCAGCACTTACTACTGGAGTAAATCCTTTTAAAGCTCATTTGGTAAACGATGAATATCAGGTATGGCTGGATATTGATTTTATAAAAAACAGCATCAAAATACCTGGTCAGGAGATATTAGGAAACCTACCTGGATATTTTGGTGCAAAGCGTGATACACGCAAATGGATAATTTCAGAAGCCACAATAAAGGGAAATACAGCCAAACTTATCATCATAAACGATTATGGTTCAGAAGATTTAACAGCCGAATTACGTATTAACAAGAATGGCACATACTCTCTAAAGCAGCTTTCTGGCAGTACTATAAAGATAGTAGTAAACAACAAATGGCTAAAAATACCTAAAGAAATAGTATTCATTAGAAAGTAAGCTATACTATTATAGCTATAATATAATAATATGCTTACTTACATTAAGACTATCATATAAACATAGCTTTAATAATGATCTTTTAATAAAGCTCTTATCGTTTCTATATTTTCAGCTTACTGCTTCCTGTTGCTTTCAGGCTCATGTCTAAGCACTTTACGCTATGCGTTAATGCTCCAAAGGAAATGAAATCAACTCCAGCCTTAGCATATGGTATCATATTTTCATAAGTTATACCTCCACTCGACTCTGTTTCACATCTTCCATTTACTATCTTTACCGCTTTTGCAGTTTCTTCTGGTGTGAAATTGTCAAACATTATCCTATCACACCCTTCCAATAGAGCCTCTTCTAATTCTTTAAAATCACGAACTTCACACTCTATCTTTAAGTCTTTCCCTTTATCTTTGCAATATTTCTTTGCTTTTGATATAGCGTTATGTACACCTCCACAGAAGTCTATATGATTATCTTTTAGTAGTATCATATCAAATAAGCCTATTCGGTGATTCATTCCTCCACCTATTTTTACAGCTTCCTTTTCTAACATTCTCATGCCCGGTGTAGTCTTCCTTGTATCCAGAACTCGTGTCTTTGTTCCTGCATCTATCAAAGCTTGTTGATACTTATGCGTCATTGTTGCAATACCACTCATTCTTTGAAGAACATTTAAAAGAAGTCTTTCCGTTTGCAATATACTTTGAACTTTACCTTTTACAGATAGTACAATATCGCCCGGCTTAACTTTTTCGCCATCGTTAATAAAGACTACTACCTCAAGCTCTGGATCAAACATGTGAAATATTTCTTTTGCAATGTTTATACCTGCAAATATTCCTTCTTCTTTTATTAACAACTTGCTTTCACCTATAGCATCTTTGTCTATACAACAAAGGGTGGTATGATCTCCATCACCTATATCCTCGTTAAAAGAAAGTTCTAATAATCTCCTATTACATTCTTTTTTTGAAAACATATATTATACTCCTATATTCTTATAATCTTAATCTTTTTGATATTTCTAACATCTTATTTATAGGTCTTATAGCTTTTTCGGCTATATCTTTATCTACCTCTATATTAGGCCACTCATACTTCAAGCAATTATATAACTTTTCTATAGTTATCAATTTCATAAAATTACACTCATTACATGCACAAGTACTATCATCTGGCGGGGCTGGTATAAATGTTTTTTGCGGTGCCGATTTCTGCATTTCATGTAATATTCCACTTTCTGTTGCAACAATAAATTCTTTAGCACTATCAGTAATACTAAACTTCAATAATGCTGCTGTACTACCCACTTTATCAGCTAATCTTAATATAGGACCTTTACATTCCGGGTGTGCCAGTATCTTAGCCTTTGGAAAATCCTTTTTTAATTCTAATATTCTCTCTACAGAAAATTTTTCATGTACATGACATGCTCCGTTCCAAAGTAACATATTTCTACCTGTTAGCTTGTTAATATAACTACCCAAGTTTTCATCAGGCCCAAAGATTATAGGTGTATCTTTAGGAAACGACTCTACTATTTGCCTTGCATTACTACTTGTTACAACAACATCAGTAACAGCTTTAGTTGCTGCAGTAGTATTAACATAACTAATAACAACATGATGAGGATGGGCTTTTACAAACTTTTTAAATTCATCAGCTGGGCAGCTTTCTGCCAAAGAGCAAGATGCATTCAAATCTGGAACAAGAACTACTTTGTCCGGACAAAGTATTTTATTTGTTTCTCCCATAAAATGCACACCACACATAACTATTATTTTAGCGTCAGTAGCTGCTGCTTTTTGAGCCAAAGCAAGACTATCTCCTACAAAATCAGCTACTTCTTGTATTATACTCTCCGTATAATAATGAGCCATGATGATAGCATCTTTTTCTTTACACAGCTTGCGTATTTCGCTTTTAATGTTTGCTTTATCAGGTATAGGCTCATCGATAAAACCTTTATCTATCCATTCCTGTTTTATCATAACTTTTTTTTTATTCTTACGGCGTTATTTTATTTTAATCATGCCTCGGATAATCTATTGTATAATGAAGCCCTCTACTCTCTTTACGCTCTATAGCCTGACGTGCTATAAGATAACCAACATTTATCATATTTCTTAATTCACAAATGTCTTTTGTTGGTTTTACACGCTTAAACAATTCTTCCGTTTCTTCATATAACAAATCAAGACGTTTTAAAGCTCTTTGCAAACGAAGGTTGCTACGCACTATACCTACATAGTTCGACATTATTTGCCCCACCTCTCGCTCATCTTGAGCTATCAAAACTTTCTCCTCATTAGTCATAGTACCATCATCATTCCAAAGAGGAACAGAATCGTTTATACTATAACCGTCTATTACTTTCATAACATGGTTAAAGGCTGACTTAGCATATACTACAGCCTCTATTAAAGAGTTGCTCGCCAATCTGTTACCGCCATGTAACCCTGTGCAAGAACATTCTCCAATGGCATATAATCTCTTTATAGAGCTTTCCCCGTTTAAATCTACCTTAATTCCTCCGCACATATAATGTGCACTTGGACAAACAGGAATATATTGTTTTGTAATATCAATACCTATTGATAAACATTTTTCATATATATTAGGGAAATGCTTACGTGTTTCATTTGCATCTTTATGCGTTACATCTAAACATACATGATTAAGCCCATGTATTTTCATCTCTCTATCAATGGCTCTTGCAACGATATCTCTTGGTGCTAACGATAAACGTGGGTCGTATTTATGCATAAACTCCTCTCCCGTAGGTAAACGTAAAATAGCCCCATAGCCTCTCATTGCTTCTGTAATAAGATATGCGGGGTGAGTTTCTGCTGGATTAAATAATACTGTTGGGTGAAATTGCACAAACTCCATATCTTTAACTGTGCCTTTAGCTCTATAAACCATAGCTATACCATCACCTGTGGCTATATTAGGATTAGATGTTGTAGCATATATAGCACCTACTCCTCCTGTAGCCATAACCGTTACTTTACTAAGGAATGTGTCCACCTTATTTGTTTCAGGATTTAGCACATACGCTCCAAAACATTCTATGTCTGGTGTCTTACGAGTTACTTTTACTCCTAAATGGTGTTGAGTAATTATTTCTACAGCATAATAGTGTTCAAAAACTGTTATATTCTTATTTTGCTTTACTGCTTCCAATAGTTTTTTCTGAATTTCGTTACCTGTATCATCAGCATGATGAAGAATACGAAACTCGCTATGACCACCTTCTTTATGCAAATCATAGTTTCCTTGAGGAGTTTTGTCGAAATTTACTCCCCACTCTACTAAATCTTTTATAGCTTCAGGAGCATTACGAACAACGTTCTCTACGGCTTTTCTGTCTGAAATAAAGTCGCCAGCTATCATGGTATCTTCTATATGCTTTTCAAAGTCGTCCACCTTAAAATTTGTTACAGAAGCTATACCTCCTTGCGCTTTAGACGTGTTAGATTCTTCAAGTGATGTCTTACATATTAAGGCAACTTTCCCTTTACCACTGTTTGCAGCTTTAAGTGCAAAACTCATTCCTGCTATTCCACTACCGATAACAAGAAAATCAAAATTATGTTTCATTTTAATACATAAGTTATTTTGTATACCGTAATAAATTAATTTTCAGCAGAATAAGTGCCTGAACAACTGTATAATTGCTCATAATCTTAACAAGTCGTGAATTTTACTTAGCGTAGTATCTAAAAAAAATAACAGCAAACTCAACAACTCGTATGGCAAAAATACAAATAATTTCCGACAAACTATTTGTTTTTAAAGATATTTTCTCCATCAAAAAAAACAAATTATAATCATATACCTTATAATAATGATATTTAAACAAGAAAGAAAACACGGTTTCAACTTACTAAAACTAAGCTATTACACAATAATAAGTAATATTTAATGTAAAAACAAGATATATTTGAAAAACAAAAATAGGTTATTTTTAATGGAAAAATAAATTAAAAACACTCAAAAAATAACTTATTTTTCATTCTTATACATTGTCTTTTATCTCTACAAACACCATTTTTTTTGTCTACAAAACTATTCTTTAAGCACTAATAAACTTATTATACATCAACAGTTTAGTTAATATTATATTATTTTTCATGAAAGTAAAAGTTATGAAATAAAGACAGAATAAAAAATAAGAATTTTAATATTTACAATTCACTTATAAAAAGTTATTTTTCAAAAATAGCAAAATACCTATTTTTTGGTATTGTTACATTATAAATCCATTATTATCTTTGCATTGAATTAATTATCCATGCTGATGATAAAAAGTAAACATTACATATCACTGGAAAATAGAATCTCTTTAAACCAGGCGCACCGTTCAAAAAAACGGTGCGCTTTTTTTATGAACATAACGAAACATTGTTCATTATTAACAAACAATTACTTTCCTAATACTTACTCATAGCTTTTATTATTGATTATGCAGATATTAAAAAACGACATAAAGCAACGCATTTTAAACATTGCTCGAGAGGAGTTTCTTGCACACGGCGTAAGAGATACTTCCATTCGCACAGTGGCACGAAAGGCAGGTATTGCCGTTGGCAACATATATAATTACTTTCGTAGTAAAGACAAATTGTTTTGTGAAGTGCTTTCTCCTCTTATCAAAACACTTAACAAACACATACTATCACATAATGATGAAAAATTCCTCTCAATAGATGTTTTCAGTATGAGGCAACGACAAATAGATTATATCTTAGACATGTTATCCATTATAAAGGATTTTCGTCCAGAGTTACGCCTACTTCTATTCAAATCGGAAGGAACATCATTACAAGGGTATAAAGAAAAAATGATAGATAGACAAATGCAAGTGGGTATAGAATACATACGCTTAATGAAGGAACGCTATCCACATCTTAACAGCAACATATCACCGCTGCTAATTCACATCACTTGTTCTACGTGGATAACAGTTTTCTGCGAGATAGTAGAACACGAAGATTACAGCGACGAGGATATCAAAGTTGCCATGGAGCAGTACATGGACTTTAGCATGGCAGGATGGAAAGCATTACTGAAACCATAAAACTATTTTTTTTAACAAGTATATATGATAACAACACTAAAACGTTTAGGAGCTTACATGGGAGGGCGCAAATACTTGCTGCCATGCTCCGTAGGGCTATCGGCAATAAACGGACTGCTATCCCTAATTCCATTTATCCTGTTATGGATAATAGTACGCACACTACTAACAGCTAAAGGCAACCTCTCAAGCACACCACTTATAGACTATGCCTTATGGGCTTTCCTCATATCGGTGGCAAACGTGTTGCTATATTTCATTGCCCTGATGTTCTCACACTTAGCTGCCTTTCGTGTGGAAACCAACATGAGACGTAAGGGTATGAAACAGCTTTTAAAAGCTCCTATAGGCTTCTTCGATACTCAAAACACGGGGCGTATGCGCAAAATCATAGATGAAGATTCTGCACAGACCCACCAGTTTGTAGCACACATATTGCCAGACGTAGCAAGCTCCATAGTAGCCCCCATTGGAGTAATAATACTTCTTCTCGTAATAGACTGGCAACTTGGATTAGCGTCAATGGTGCCCATAGTATGCGCATTTGGCATAATGGGATTTATGATGGGCGGCAAAAACTACCAATTCCAGCGACAATATCTCGACGCACAAGAAAAGATGAGTGCAGAGGCTGTGGAATATGTAAGAGGTATTCCTGTAGTAAAAGTATTTCAACAAACAGTATTCTCTTTCAAAAAATTCTACAACAGCATTATTAGCTACCGCGACCTTAGTACTAAATTTGTTCTTATGTGGCGCACACCAATGTCTGCTTACACCACCATTATAAACGCTTTGGCATTCTTTCTTATACCCGTTGGAATCATACTCATAGGGCATGGAAAACAAGCAGGGATAGTAATATCGGATATTATATTATATGTCCTCATATCACCTGTCATAGCGTTAAACATAATGCGGGCAATGTACCTCGGACAACATCTATTTATGGCTAAAGAAGCATTAAGCAGACTGGAAGGGCTTGTATGTGTAAAACCACTTTCAGAAAGCACAAAAGCACAAACATCTAAAAAGTTTGACATTAGTCTTCACGATGTATCTTTCCGTTACGAAGGAGCTAACAAAGACGCAGTGAGCCACATCAATCTTACCATTCCCGAAGGAAAAACCGTTGCGCTTGTAGGAGCATCGGGTAGCGGAAAGACCACCATAGCAAGATTGATACCCCGCTTTTGGGACGTATGTCATGGCAGCATTACCATAGGCGGCATAGATGTAAGAAATATGAGCAAGGACGAGCTTATGCGCAACGTGTCGTTCGTATTCCAAAACATACGACTATTTAAAACATCTATATTAGAAAACATACGATACGGTAATCCAAATGCTACAACAGATGATATTAACCGAGCTATTGATTTATCACAGAGCCGCGAAATTATTAACAATCTGCCACAAGGCATAAACACTATAATAGGTAGCGAGGGTACTTATCTCTCAGGAGGAGAACAACAGCGCATAACACTTGCCCGAGCCATACTTAAAGACGCACCTATCATAGTGCTCGACGAAGCTACTGCCTTTGCCGACCCTGAAAACGAACATCTCATTCGTAAAGCACTATCACATCTTACGCATGGCAAAACAGTATTAATGATAGCACATAGACTAACCACCGTGCAAGAAGCCGACAACATTGTCGTAATAGATAACGGAAAAATAGCCGAGCAAGGTACACACAGCGACCTTATAGCTAAAAAAACACTATATTATAACATGTGGAATGAATACAAAAAGTCAGTTACTTGGAAATTATAACCCATCACTAAAAAACATATATCACTATGATAAAATATCTTCAACAACGCTTTGCTCTTACCAATAAAGGAGCAAAAGACATGATACGAGGCATCATATTTTCTACATTGCTCAACTTTGCTTTAATGCTGCCACCATGCTACTTGTTTTTCTTCCTAACAGAACGCATTGACAATAATTCGCTATCACAACATCACCAACTGGTATTCTACCTGATATTAGCTGTTGTCTTAGCTGTAATAATGTTTATTATTACACGATGGCAATACGATAGTACCTACACCACCATTTATGCTGAAAGCGCACGAAGACGCATAAGCATGGCTGAAAAGCTACGCCGCCTACCTTTGGCATTCTTTGGAGAACGTAACTTGTCAGATCTAACCTCTACGGTAATGGAAGACTGCACCATGCTGGAACAAATCTTTTCACACTCCATTCCACAGATATTTGCGTCTATGACAAGCATAACACTCATAGCTATAGGCTTATTCTGTTACGACTGGCGATTAGCCATTACCCTATTCTATGTAGTTCCGTTAAGTATAGTAACATTATTTTTTGCACGCCAAAGATTAGAGAAAGCCTATGACAAGTTATATCATATTAAAAGAGGTGTAACAGAACAAATACAAGAGGGCTTAGAATGTGTACAAGAAATAAAATCATACAATGGAGAGGAAGCATATAACAATAGTTTTGATAAAAGACTGAAAGAATATGAGAAAAATTTAATTAAACATGAGTCGATAGCAGGTGTTATAGTAAACTTTTCTTTTGTACTAATAAAGTTAGGTATGCCATCAGTTATCCTTGTGGGAGCATGGCTTTTACAACGTGGAGAAGTATCTATATTCCACTACTTTGCTTTCCTCATCGCCTCGGCTATGGTGTACAACCCCATAATGGAGGTATGTACCAATATTGTTACACTCAACTTTTTAGATGTTCGCATCAAACGCATGAAAGAAATAAATGCTATGCCCACACAAGAGGGAAAGAAAGATGTAAGCATTACCAATTATGACATTGAGTTTCACAATGTATGTTTTGCATACGAAAGTAACAAACAAGTATTACAAAACGTTTCGTTCACAGCACGACAAGGAGAAATAACAGCACTTGTAGGATCATCTGGAGGAGGAAAAAGCACTGCTGCCAAGCTCGCTGCACGCTTTTGGGACACAAATAGTGGTAAGATAACACTGGGCGGACACGACATCTCTGACATAGAACCAGAGACATTACTCGAAAACTATGCCGTAGTGTTCCAAGACGTTATGCTATTTAATGCCTCCGTTGCCGACAACATACGCATAGGAAAACGCAACGCCACCGATGAAGAAATAAAGCACGCCGCTCAGTTAGCACAGTGCGATGACTTTATCAGTCGTATGCCACAAGGTTATAACACCATAATAGGCGAAAACGGAGAAACGCTCTCTGGAGGTGAACGGCAACGCATATCAATAGCACGAGCCTTACTGAAAAACGCTCCTATAATACTTTTAGACGAAGCAACTGCAAGTTTAGATGCCGAAAACGAAACAAAAATACAAGCTGGAATATCCGAACTTGTACGTAACAAGACCGTCATCATCATTGCCCACCGTATGCGCACCGTCAGAAATGCCGATCATGTAGTAGTGCTATCTGGCGGAAAAGTAGTAGAACAGGGCACACCCGACGAACTAATGGCACAAAGTGGAGTATTCTGCAAAATGGTAAAAATGCAACAAGATACTACTTCTACAAACATCTCATAATAAACAAAAGTAGAAACAACGTAAAAGGAATAAATCATGAAAATAGAAAAAATAAACAACCTTTTCAGGCTGTTGGCCAGCTTGATTTTGCGCCATCGGCTTGTTGTGGGTGCGCTGTTTGTAGTAGTCATCACCTTTTCGCTCGTTGGAGCGAAGCGCATCGTTATGAAAACCTCGTTCGACGACTATTTCCTAAGCGACGACCCCATGCTGCTAAAGACCAACGAATTCAAGTCTATTTTTGGTAACGACTACTATGTAGCAGTGCTTGTGAAGAACAAGGATATCTTCTCCAAACACAGTCTAACGCTCATTCGTGAGCTGAGCAACGAACTGAAAGATAGCTTATCGTATGCCGACAAGGTAACATCGCTCACCGATATTGAGTTTGCCTCTGGTACAGAAGAAGGTATGACCATAGAGCAGATTGTACCAGAGCAGATTCCATCGGATGCAGCTGGACTGAAAAAAATCAAGCAAAAGGCTTACAGCAAACCCTATCTGGCGAAGAAAATGGTATCGACAGATGGAACAATGACATGGATAATGGTAAAGCTGCGTCCCTTTCCAGCAGACAGTGTTTGGAAAAAGACAAGCGACATGGCTCCCGACATGATTACTGGCAGGGAAACTGGACATATCATAGGCAAGGAAAAATATGCAGAACTATCGCCCGCTGCCGCAGGAATGCCTTATCTGAGCTATGAAAAGGTGGTCTATCTCAAGGGCGAAATGGGACGATTGTTCCTCTTCGCATTTATCATCTCTATTGTGGTAATGCTCATCGTAACTCGTTCGCTACGCGGAGTAATAGCACCATTGCTAACATCTATCTTAGGACTGCTCATCAGCTTTGGCATCATCGGCTGGACAGGCATCTACATAGACATGACAACCATGATGATAGCCGTCATTCTCACCTTTGCTTGCTCCATTGCATACAACATACACCTATACAACTTCTTCAAGACTCGCTTCGTAGAAACAGGTAAGCGCAGGCTATCCATCATCGATGCTATGGGAGAGACTGGTTGGGGCGTATCGCTCTCGGCACTCACCACCGTAGCTGCCATGATGACTTTCCTTTCTATGAACATCGTACCCATGCAGGCTATTGGCCTCAATACATCAATCTGTCTGCTCGCTGTATTAATTACCTGCCTCTTCATCACTCCCATTCTGCTATCGTTTGGCAAGGATAGAAGACCAGCCGCCAACATGTCGAAAAGTTTTGAGGGCTATATTGGCAATCGGTTTGAGCGATTCGGGAGCTTTGTCATACGCAATCATCGAGGCATTGTCGCTTTGTCGGTGGTGCTGACTATTTTCTGTGGTATCGGGCTATTCTTCATAGAACCAGCGTTCGACATTGAGAAGACAATGGGTAGAAAAGTGCCTTACGTCAACAAATTCCTCAATCTTTGCGAAACGGAACTCGGCTCCATGTATGCCTACGATTTGATGATTACGCTGCCGCACGACAACGATGCCAAGAAACCAGAAAATCTGCAGAAGCTCGACCTATTATCAAAAATTGCTGATGGCTACAAGCTAACTAAACGCCACAACTCCATCACTGACATTGTGAAAGACATGAATTGCACTCTAAACGGAAACAAGCAACAATTTTACACCATTCCCAACAATGCCGATATGGTAGCGCAACTGCTGTTACTATACGAAAACGCTGGAGGAACGGAGTCGGAATACTGGATGGACTACAACTATAAACGGCTAAGGCTACAAATAGAACTTAAAGACTACAACTCCAACGAAGCGGAAAAGGAAATGAACAACCTTCAGACAGAGGCAAGCCGTCTCTTCCCCGATGCACACGTTTCAGTAGTGGGAAATGTTCCACAATTCACCGTCATGCAACAGTATGTGGAGCGAGGGCAAATGTGGTCTATGATACTATCGGTACTGGTTATTGGCATTATCCTCGTTCTGATTTTTGGAAACTGGAAAGTGGGACTCGTAGGTATGATACCCAACATAGCCCCTGCCATTATCGTAGGTGGAATGATGGGCTGGCTCGGCTACCCACTCGACATGATGACCGCTTCGCTAATCCCGATGATATTGGGTATCGCTGTCGATGACACCATTCATTTCATTAACCACAGTCATGTGGCATACGACAAATATGGCAACTACAAAACAGCCATCAACCGCACCTTCCGCACCGAAGGACTTGCCATTGTAATGTCCACTGTCGTCATCTCGGCTACATTCATGGGATTCGTCTTCTCCGATGCCACACAAATGTGCAATTGGGGCATACTGGCAGTGGCTGGAATGGTATCGGCTTTATTGGCTGACCTCTTCCTTACCCCTATCCTCATAGACTATCTCCACATATTCAAGCAAGAGAAAGCAAACATAAACAACACTCAAAATAACAATTAAAACAAAAAATATGAAAACAAGAAATTTTATATTGCTGCTCATCGCCCTTTTGGCAATTGGCAGCGCACAGGCAGCAGGACTGTCTGGTAGAGATATTATGCAAAAAGTAAAAAACAGACCTGATGGCAACACACGCTACGCTAACGTAGAGATGACACTCATTCAGCGAAGTGGACACAAGCGCATCAGAAAACTCGAATCATGGGCAATGGACATAGGCAAGGACACTAAGAAAATTATGTTTTTCACTTATCCCGGAGATGTGAAGGGAACAGGATTCCTCACATGGGAGTACGACAATCCTCGTAAGGTGGACGACAAGTGGCTCTATCTGCCTGCCATGAAAAAGACAAGACGCATCAGCGGTAAGTCGTCGAAGACCGACTACTTTATGGGTAGCGACTTTACCTACAACGACATGAGTATGCGCAGTGTAGACGAGGAACGACACCAGCTCCTGCGAGAAGAAAACTTAGGCGGACACAGATGCTGGGTGGTGCAGTCGATTCCTAACGACAAGGACGAAATCTATGCACGTCGAGTAACGTGGATAAGACAGGACTGTTTGATGGCTGTCAAGGCAGAATATTACGACAAACTAAACAAGCTACACCGCCGACTCTCTATCTCCAATATCGACAAAGTACAGGGATTCTGGACGATGCACCTCATGCTAATGGAAAATGTGCAGACGGGTCACAAGACCATCATTCGCATGGATAACCAGCGATTCAACATCAAGGTGGCACCCAACCTCTTCACCGTTTCCAAATTGGAGAAAGGACTCTGATATGAAAACACTCTGGTTATGTATGCTATTGCTTGTGCCTATGTTCTCGGCACAAGCATCAGCCCAAATAGACACACTGCAAACAGAGAACGACACTATTGTTTGTAAAGATAGCATTAACAATTTAGAAAACACTGTCTATAGTTCGGAAAGAGTTTCGCAAGAAGCGGCCGAAACTACCAATGATAATAATTTACAGTTACAGCTGAAAGGTTTTCTTGATACCTATCACGCCATAAGGACAGAGGGAACAGCCGAGTGGATGGCATCGAGGACTCGAGTACGAGGAGAGCTGAAACTTGAAAAAGGGGCAGCTTCACTCTTTGTGTCACTGAACGCTATCTACAACGGTATACTCAAAGCACACACGCAACTGGAGCTGCGCGAGGCTTATCTTACATACGAAAAGGGTAATCTTGACCTGCGTGTAGGAAGGCAGATTGTAGTATGGGGGGTAGCAGATGCACTGCGACTTACCGACTGTGTGTCGCCGTTCGACTATACCGAATTTCTCGCACAGGACTATGACGACATTCGTATGCCTGTCAATTCCCTACGTGCTAAGTATACAATAAAAATGGTTACGATTGAGGCTGTATGCAATCCTGTAACCGATTTCTTCATACTGCCCACTGATAAGCGCAATCCATGGGCTATACGCCTGTCGTCCTCACAATTGCCCTATACAATAGATTTAGAAAGCGGAAAACCCAAAAAACAACTAAAGAATATGGAGTTTGGCGGACGCATAAGCGTAAACCTAAGTGGAATAGATTTCTCTGTGAGTGGCTTGCGGACGTGGAACAAGCAGCCTGCCTTTTGCACTAAACTGACGGCTGACGGAAAATCACTTCTCATAACCGGTCAGTACCACCGTATGACTATGCTCGGTGCCGACTGCTCTATGCCCATAGGTAAGTGTGTTGTCCGTGCCGAAATAGCCGACTATATAGGCGAGGCGCAGAGTGTAATCTTGGGGCAAAATGCTGTGCAACGCAACTCCCTCAACGCCCTTGCAGGACTTGATTTGTATCTGAGCAACAACTGGAACATAAGCCTTCAGTACTGCCACAAATACACTTCGGGCAACCTTGACGGACTTTCTGCCTATCACAATGCAGGACTTGCCACCGCACGGCTTGCAAAAGAACTGCTACACAACACGCTGAAAATATCTACCTTTGCCTACATTGATGTAACAGACGGTGGTATCTTCAATCGTTGCTCGGCTTCCTATTCACTTAACGACCAAATAGAGCTTACCGCTGGCTACGACTATTTCCATGCCGACAAAGGTAAGTTCGCTATGTACAATAAAAACTCTGAAACATGGGTAAAAGTTAAATACAGTTTCTAAAAATAGGTTAGTCAGAGCCGATTTCACAAAAAAGATATTGTCTGATACTACCACCGAAGATAAAACAGAAATAGCAGGAACAACAATTCGTATTCTTTCGCCAGTCTTACAGCAAGGACATGGAAAAGTTTGGAAAGGAAACTATTCAGGAAAAACAATTGATTTCAAAGTCTTAGACAAGGAGTTCTTGGAACAAGTTTATAATAATGAAATTAAATTTGGGACAAATACAGTGATAACTTGTACTCTTATTACTATTACAAAAAAGAAAGTAGAGAATGGAGAACACACAAACTTAAAACCTGAATATGCTGTGAAAGATATTCTCCAGTGGGAAGATGACAATACCTTTAAGAACAGTACCAAACAATATAAGAAAATTAAGGCTAACGAGCAACAGTTAGATTTATTTAATCAAGATCAAATCCAATATAAATAAGAGTTTTACTAAAAACGTATAAAGAAAGATTATAAACTAAGCTTACTGAAATTTGATTCCATGCTAATACTCTTGAAATTGTCTTATAAGACAATTTTTGCTATCTAATAGCTATTGATAATTAGATCGCTACCGAGATGGCTTTTTGAGTAAGAAAAACCATAATCGGGTAGGAGGTAAATGTTATTCATAAAAGGCATTTACCTCCTACTTTCACATTTACCGACCTCCCACACCACCGTACATGCCGTTCGGCATACGGCGGTTTTTCATACTTTTACACCTCACGGTATGTGGCAAGTTATTTTCAGCTATCCATTTGAGTAACGTCACTTCCATTCTATTGTCGGATTCCGTTCTATCGCCTTAGATAGAGAACTCCTTTCGGATATCTGACGAAGAGATTCGTAGAGTAACATTCATTTACTATTACACTGAACGTGTAGGCACACGTACCTTGGGGACTATGACCTCTGCTAACCTCTAACGGCAACCTTTACTCCGCTTCTTTCGTAAAAACAACTATTAGAAACGTCCGTGAGACCTCCTCGGATAAGAACATTATCTTTCCATCTTATACCTACTTCATTTAGACCAGCCGTTCCGAATAGCTATAGGGCTTTGGTTTGTTTTGCAATCTTATCCACGGTTATATGCCTTATATGAAGTTCCTGTTCGTTAGGTCAGATGTTTGCCGCCAGCTTCCTTTAGATTTCACCTCACAATGAACACCCTTGCTCTTGGCTATATAATTCCCGCTATTAGGGCTAACTCGGACTTCCACCCGAGATAGATAATGCTCATGCCGAGCGTACAAACAGAAACCTGCATCAATAATGATGCGGGTTTTCTTTTTCTCTTCTCTTGAAAAATCTTTGTTGCTTTTCATCAAAAATATTAGTTTCCTCCAGAATATCTCAAAAAATTTATATCTTTGCAGTCGAGCGTATTATATACTCATATTTTTTGATAAAAAAGAGGCGTTATGTCTTCTTCTTGTATGTGAAAAGCGTCGGAAACTATTCACTTATATAGACAAGAGATGGCTTAATGGTCTCCACGCATATAGCGTGGGGCTGTTATTCTCACATCTGTCTATAGAGGTATTCCGACCACCTTCACATTAAGATGTGGATATACAGTTCCACGCTTCTTGCATGAATACTCTAATACCCCAATAGGAACTGTAAGGGAATAACAGTTGCGCCCGACACGAATTAGGGAAGATAAAATGATAGCAGATGTAATTCTAAAAAATGGATGGTATCAATCATTAAATGAGTCTGGCAAAAGGATTCAAGAGAAGTCCCAGAGTTCAATGGGTGAGCTTCAGGGCTTTACAGACAGATTTATGGTTTTTTACGAGAATGGCTGGTTTAAAACAGTTGATGAAACATTCCAAAAGATAGCAGAAAAATCCGAAAGCAGTGTTGGAATGTTCAAAAATGCGACAGGGACATATATGGTTTTTGTCAAAAACGGTTGGGCCGTTACCTACGACATGAAATTCAAGAAAATTAGTGAAAGACACGTTTAAACAATATTAACCAGCAGAGTGGCATGTGCGAGCTTTACTGGTTCTACCTAATTTACAATGGAATCATTAACTAATATTTCTGCAATGCTCTCGGGCAAGAGTATTGCAGTGCCTAACTATCAACGTGCTTATTCATGGGACACAGATAGTGCAAACAAAAGTGCGAAGCAAGTCAATATATTCTTATCAGATTTACAGGATTATGTAAACAGTCATACTTCTACGCCATACTATTTAGGACATTTTCTTTTTGAGGAAAAAGGAGAGAATGAGTATGCTATTATAGATGGACAACAGCGATTGACAACTACTGTTATATTTCTATCTACTCTCTATAAACGATTGAAAGAAATTAGAAATATAGACAAGGTGGAAGATTTCGATGATGACTTGTATATATCCTATTGCAACACAATTAAACAGCGAAGTCAATATCGTTTTTCTACTGTGGATTACGACAATCAGATGTTCCGAGACTATGTTATAGAACAAACATCCAATAATCATAGCGATATAGATACGCTTTCAAAGGCGAGAATTGTGGCTGCATTCGATTATTTTACAGCACAGCTTGCAGATATTGAAGAAAAAGATCTTCTAGCTCTTCTCAACGCCATTACCCATGCTTCATGCACTACACACGTAGTTAAAGATGCCGCAGAGGCTGTACAGATGTTTATTTTCCAAAACAACCGTGGGAAAAAACCCACCAAATTGGAAATCATTAAGGCTCAGTTTATGTATCATATACATTTACATGCGCCATCAGAGGAGACAGATCCTATATTATCAGAAATAACAGAAAGATTTGAGCATATCTATAAATCAATTTCACAAATAGAGAGCTATCTCGATGAAGATAATATCCTGAATTATACCGTCAAGATTTTCAGAAACAATTTGGAAGATATCAGCTCCACAGACTTTGTAAATGAACATTTAGGTAAAGGAATCAATAGCATTGCTTTTATACGTGACTTTACACGCTTATTGGCCTCATGCTTTGCCCAAGCTGCCAAATTTCTCCAGCAAGAAAAAAGAAATATGGCTTATCATGCCTTGTTGGTTTCGGCAGACAAAGGTATCATGTTCCCCTTTATCATCAAAGCCATGCGTAATGGTATGGAACAGGATGGACTAAACCTATTGGCAAAATCTTTAGAACAAATATTCTTACGCAATCGTGTTATCGGCACTCGTGCTAATTTACTGTGGCGCCTCAATAAATGCTATCAAGAAATGAAATCTGATGCAATGACAGTTGTCAATCATATTGAATGGATAAAAAATCGAAATGATTGGTGGGGATTTTGGAATAACGGAGAGCTTGCTCGTTGTCTCAATATGGGGATGAATCATCAAACAGCAAAAATTCTCTTATGGAAATACGAAAACCATCTGATAGTAAGTGGAAAATCAGGTTATAACCCTGTTAGATATGACAGCATTGAGACTCCGCACCTTGAACACATCGCACCACAGACCGAAAACACAGAAGCAGATAATGGTTATTGCTCTTATGATGAAGATTTCTATAACCGATATTTGGAAAATTTGGGCAACTATTTGCTGCTGTCTGGCAGTCATAATATGTCATTGAGCAATGGCAGATTCCAGATAAAGCGTGATAGCTATACACACTTACAGCAACAGTTAGAAGTTCAGAGAATGACGGAGAATGACCTACTTTGGGACAAAGAGAAAATTCATCAGCGTCACTTAAAGATAGTCAACTTTTTGATACAAGCACTTTAAAAATAATAGCATGAGTAATAAATTAGAAAAGGCGATAGAGTGGTGTGTCTTTCAAAGTAGATGGCTTCAAGTTCCTGTATATCTTGGCATGTGCGTCGTGATGGGAATGTATTCTTACGTTTTTTGTAAAGAAGTCATACATAGCCTGATAAACATAGAGACTTTCACAGAAGAAACGATGCTTATGCTGGCCATAGGTATTGTGGATGTTTCAATGGTTTTGAATTTAATCATTGTGTGCGTAATTGGAGGATACTGGTCGTTTGTCAGCAGACTGGAGATTATTGAGAAAGACAAGGATAGTTGTCAGTTCGGTTATCTTGGTAAGATAAATCCAAATGCATTAAAGCACAAATTGATGATTTCGCTAATTAGTATTTCTGCCGTTCATTTATTGGAAACATTTGTAGCTGAGAATATTGACACACAACACACAATTATGCAAATTAGTATTCATATTGTGTTCGTTTTGTCCGCTTTGGGCATTACATACATGGATAAAATCGGGCATACACAACATTAAAACAGAATAGAGAATAAATGTTCGAGTGAAGGAAACGTCTATACAGTATTTCCTTCACTCGTTTTTTATCTCACATTTTCTCCATCAGCCTGTCCATATCTC
>NZ_ADFQ01000028.1:0-664 GCF_000177355.1 Prevotella amnii CRIS 21A-A | reverse complement strand
ACCAAAGAAGTAAAAATTTCAGATGAAGTAGACGAAGATGGTTCTCCATTTGTAAAAACATCTACTGGTACAACCGTATTTGGTGAAATAAAAAAGGGATGTGGGCTTACACCTGCTCCTATAAAACTTAGTCTTGGCAATAGTAAGTATGGTCTAATTCATCTTGAAAAGAGACATGGAGACCAAATAAGAGGTGCAGGATTTGACACAGTTGAAGAATTTGTTGAGTTTGTATGTAAGAATTACAAGCAGATAAAACAAGGTGAAAACAGCTTAGGTGAGCAAAATGGGACTTATCTTATACAAATAGAAGACGAACATAACAATACCCTTTATATTGAATTATCAACAAATGGTAAGTATTGGGGTGTAAATAGTGGTGGCGTTTTTAGAAAAGGATACGGAAAAAATAAGAAAGAAGTATGGTCTGCGTCCGAGGTGCAGAGTAAGCAGTCGGTTGCTGATAGTACTTTGCGAGAAAAGGATAAAGCCGACACCCCTATTTCTCCTAACGGTAATGTACCCACTACTTCTGCGAGCAAAGATAAGCAATCTTCTGATACAAAGCAAGAAAAATCGGATGAAACTGCTAAAAAAGAAGCTGTCAGTGAAGATTTGTTTACAATGGCTGAACGTGTTGCAGCAGAAGATAAGGCAAAACGTA